>JAYTMW010000079.1:0-11159 GCA_043728105.1 Saprospiraceae bacterium
TTGATTATAAGGCATTTATACATAATACTATGTGTCCTATGTGCCTATGTGTTTAAAAAAAACTTCAATTAAACTGTATTATTTTTTACTAATAACATCATTGTTTTAAATAGAGAAATGAAAAAAAATATTTTTATATCAATGCTAACGATGGTCTTGTTTTCCGCTTGCGGCAAGCAAATGGAAGAAACAAAACCCATCAGAAAAGATGTAACGGAAACCGTCTTTGCTTCGGGTACATTAGAAGCCAATGCTACTTATGCCTTAACCGCTTTGTCGGATGGTTATTTGGTGGACGTGTCATTTAAAGAAAATGACATCGTTAAACAAGGGCAAATAGTGGCTACTATTGACAACAAGCAAAATGTTTTGAATACCGAAAGCGCAACTGCCCTTTATGATATTGCCCAACAAAATACATCATCCAATGCACCACTCATTGCCCAAGCAAAAATAGCGGTAGCAACTGCCAAACAGAAAATGGATTTTGATTTGGAAAAAACAGAACGTTATAAAAAATTGGCAGATGCCAATAGTATTGCTAAAATTGATTACGAAAACACGGTTTTGCAATACCAAACATCTAAGGGTAATTACGAAAATGCTTTGGAAAGTTACAACCAACAAGTGCAACAAGCCAATCAGCAAGTGGTGATTAATAAAGCGCAAAAAAAAGTGAATACCGTGGTTTCAGGTTTCAATCAAATAAAGGCAGTTTATAGTGGAAAGGTTTATAAAAAATTTAAACAAAAAGGCGATTTCGTAAGGCAAGGCGATGTGATTGCGACCATTGGTGATGCCAATTTTATTTATGCAAAAGTGAGTTTAGATGAAAGTAGTATTGCTAAGGTTAAAGTTGGACAAGAGGCGGTTATTCAACTAAATATTAATAAAAATAAGCATTACAAAGGGCGATTTGCGGAAATCATGCCCACTTTTAACGAAGAAACCCAATCATTTACGTGTAAAATATATTTTATTGACACCTTAGATTTTAACATCATCAACACGCAACTACAAGTGAATATCATCACGGGTGTCCATAAAAATGCTTTATTAATTCCTCGAAAATACCTCGGTTTTGGCAATTTGGTAACAATAAAAGGAGCTGAAAAACCGATAAAAGTGGAAACCAAATTTGTGAGTAGCGAATGGGTTCAAGTAGAATCTGGCATTGATGAAAATACAATACTAATCACCGATAAAAAATAATCATGAGACTTAGTGTAAATTCTGAAATAGCCCTTACGCACATTCTCACCCGTAAGAAACAAACCTTAGTGGCGGCAATGGGCGTAACGATTGGTATCGCCTTGTATATTTTTTCCAATTCGCTTTCGGCGGGTGTTGGCCAATATTCACAAGAGAAAATGTTTAAATCCGTACCACATATTAGGGTGTATAAAAAAGACGAAATCAGTAAACCACTTTTTAATTTGAACGATTCGAATCAGATTGTGGTCATTGAAAATCCGAAGATAACCACCTTGTCAAAAAGCATATTGAATCCTTATGGTCTTTTGACAGACATCAAAAAGGAGTCTTATATTACTTACGCTGCCCCCCAAGTCAACGTAGATTTATTTTATATCAGTGGCAAATCACAACTAAAAGGTGTTAGTAAAGGCGTAAAAATTTTAGAAGCGGATGCGATGTTTAACATTCAAAGCACCGTTGTTGCAGGCGACCTTCAAACCATACATTCTGATCTAAATGCTATAATTCTCGGCAGTGGCATAGCGGCAAAATTGAATCTTGGGATTGGCGATAATATTACGATTTTATCCGCCCAAGGGGTGAAAAAAGTATTGCACATTACCGCTATTTTTAGCACCGATAATAAGGCGGTAGATGAATCAAAATCGTATATCCACATCAGCACGGCGCAACAATTGGTCAAGGAAAACAGCAATTTTGTTACGGATATTTACGCAAGTGTCGCAAACCCTGATTTGTCGCAAGAATACGCCAAACAGCTTCAAACCATAACTGTTTATGATGTTGAAGACTGGAAAACGGCCAATGCCGACCAATTAGCCCAAGATAAAATGTTGGGTACGATGACTCCATTGATTTCATTTTGCATCATGTTGGTTGCCGCTTTTGGCATTTACAATATCTTAAACATGACGATTACGCAAAAAATGAATGATATAGCTATTTTGAAAGCCAATGGTTTTAAGGGCAAAGACATCATCAGAATTTTTCTTTTGGAGTCCATCATTATGGGCATGATAGGTACTATTTTAGGCTTGCTATTCGGTGCATTATTTATCAGAATCATGCAAGGCGTTTATATTGGTCCGCCCATTGGCTATTTCCCAATCTATTACAACCTCGAAGTATTTATGACAGGAGCTGTTTTTGGCATCCTCACTTCGCTTGGTGCAGGGTATTTTCCCGCCAAAAAAGCGGCACAAATTGACCCTGTTGAAATTTTTAGAAAATAGAAACGAGTAAAAATAAATAGGTTTTTTTTTGAAACACATAGGCACATAGGACACATAGAAAGGCACATTTATTCTTTAAAATTGAGATAATTTATATAAAATCTTCCCTTTCTATGTGTCCTATGTGCCTATGTGTTTCAAAAAAACCTTCAATAAGATTATGTTATTTTTTACTTAAATAGAATGATAGAAACGATGAGACAAGATATAATATTAAGCACACACGGGCTTGGAAAATACTTCACCGACCCCGTAAAATTTAAAGTGCTGGACGACGTGAGTTTTGAAGTTGCCAAAGGCGAATTTCTAACCATAGTCGGCAAAAGCGGTTGTGGCAAATCCACTTTGCTCTATTGCCTTAGTACAATGGATACCAATTATGAAGGTGAATTGTTTATAGGTAATCAAAAAGTAACGGGTAAGAAAAAAGATGAATTGGCTGAATTGAGAAATAAAAGCATCGGGTTTGTTTTTCAATTTCACTACCTATTGCCCGAGTTTAGCTGCCTAAAAAATGTCATGATTCCCGCCTTAAAATTGGGCAAATATTCTTATGACGAGGTAGAAGAAAGAGCCTATCAAAAATTAGATATGTTGGGACTCAAAGACCAAGCCCTAAAAGCGGCATCAAAACTAAGTGGTGGTCAACAGCAACGGGTTTCTATTGCAAGAGCATTAATAAACGACCCCGCTATCATCATGGGCGACGAACCCACGGGCAATCTCGACAGTAAGAATACAGAAATTGTGTTCGACATTTTCAAGCAATTGGCACAAGAATTTGGGCAAGCAATAATAGCCGTTACCCACGACCTCGATTTTGCAAAAGCAAGCGATAGAACCATTGAAATGGCGGACGGAAAGATTATTAGTCATAAGAAAATATTTGAATAAAATTTGTGAGGTTTATTTAAAATGCTTGATTATCTTATTGATAGTCAAGCGTTTTTTGTTAAAAAGAGCAAAAATACTGAGGGGGTAAAAATTAAATTGCCCAACTAAATGACAACTAAAAAATATTAACTTTACGCATGAAAAAGAAAAATAGCATCCCATTAATTGACCCAATGACCTTTGAAAAAAATTATCTTAACCATGACTTGATGAAAGCCGATGGTTTTGATGGGCGTTCAATGATGTTAAGAGATGAGCATTGCCTTTTTGTGATTTCTCGTATGGAAATAGGTATGAAGTATCTGAATTTTCCGAAAGAAAGCATAAAAATGACCTATTATGAGCTTATGTTCGTTACAGATGGGTATTATGTCTTTACGGAAAATCTGAATGAATTCACGCATAATAAACAACAAATAAGGTTTTCTTCGCCTGGAAAAATCAATTCTGTTAAGGAGCTTTCGCCCGACCTTAAAGGGTTTTATTGTTTATTTGACAAAGCTTTTATTGATACTTACAGTGGTGTGCCTAATTTGTTAGACACTTTTCCCTTCTTTGATTTGGATGCTATTTCTTTGATTAATTTATCTGAAAGTCAATTTGATTTTTTTTCAATTGTACTCAATAAAATCAGTCAAGATTTTTTACAAAACTTTAATGCATCTAAAACAACTATTTGCTCTTATTTGATTGCTATCCTAAAAGAATGCAATGTGCTTTATGAAAAAACATTGCAGGAAAATCAAAAATTAACGTCTGCCGACCGTATTGCGAATGATTTTTTACGCTTGATGAATAAATATTATTTAACAAAACGCACATTAACCGAATATGCAGAATTATTGAATATTACGACAAAACATTTAACGAAAAGTGTAAAAAATGCCACGGGAGAAACACCCATGAATTTTATCCACAAAATGCTAATACTCGAAGCCAAGATTTTGTTGAAAGATACAAAGCTGTCGGTTTTAGAAGTCGCCTATCAATTAAATTTTGAAGATGCCGCCTATTTCAACCGCTTTTTTAAACAACATACGGACATGACACCCGCAACATTTAGAAAGAAAGTAGGCAAATGATGGGCTATTTGTTATTTTGAAAAAAAAGTGGCGTGTTTTGTCCAACTTAATGCGTTTATAAGCCTATTTTAAACTTATTTTTGAAAGCATCTTTGTATCATGAAATCTGATAACAAAATGCGAAATAAGGGAAAAATCCTTCTCTTAGCCCTCTCGCTTTGTGCAACAATTGCAGCGCAAAGCCAAACTGTAAACCTTACAGTCACCGTAAACAATGTGAAATCCAATAAGGGGATGATAAACGTTTGCGTATTCAATCAAGCCAATGGTTTTCCTGAAAAAACAAATCTTGCCGTTAAATGTGTGAACATTAGCGCAGCAAAAGGCACGATGCAAATAAAAATAGACGGCATTGCCACTGGCAAATACGCTATTACTGCACATCACGATGAAAATAATGACGGGAAAGTAAATATGAATTTTATGCACATTCCTAAGGAGGCAACGGGTGCATCGAATGGCGCAAAAGGCAAAATGGGGCCACCTAAATTTGAAAATGCCGTATTGATACTCGATAAAAGTAAAGCACAAGTAAGCATTACACTTGATTAATCGGCTCATTCATAAACAATAAAAACTGAAACAATTTTACCAATCAATAGAAAGAATAAAATGAAAGTACATCATATACGCAACGCTACAATGGTTATTGAATCGGGCGATAATTTTATATTGGTTGACCCCATGTTGAGCAAAAAAGGTTTATTGGGGCCACCGCTTACGTATTTTAGATTTAAACCGCTACGCAATCCAACGGTAGATTTGCCACATAACGCAATGACTATTATACAAAAAACAACCCATTGTTTAATCACACATTTACATCCTGACCATTTAGACGAACCAGCGGAAGTGTTTTTAAAAGAAAAGAATATTCCCGTGATATGCAGTATTACAGATGAAGCCAAACTTAGGAAAAAAGGATTGAATGTAACCCAAACAGTGGAATACTGGAAGGAAAGTGAATTTTTGGGTGGTAAAATTCAAGGCATTCCAGCGGCTCATGGGTATGGTATTGCTGCCAAAATTGCAGGCCCCGTAATGGGTTTTTTTATAGAATTGCCCAACGAAAAAACATTTTATATTAGTGCTGACACAATTTACACGGACGATGTACATAAGGTCTTAACTGAATTAAAGCCTGACATTGCGGTTGTTGCGTGTGGAAGGGCTCAATTCGATATTTTCCCACCGTTTTTAATGCTAATGGAGGACATTCTAAAATTTATGAGGAATGCACCAAACAAAGTTTTAGCAAACCATTTAGAAGCTGCCAACCATTGTCCAACCAAACGAAGTGACTTGCGAAAAGAAGTTTCAACTAATGGATTAACGCATAAAGTGTTTATTCCAATTGACGGGGAAAGTATAACGTATTAAAAAAATATTGTTTTTATTAATTTTAAAACCCATTTAGGATAAACACAACTACGTTTTTATCACAATTAAAATAAAGATTATATATGAATGGTCAAATTGTCCCAGATTTTACTTTTGGAAACTTCACTTTTGCTGCCCTTTTAGCACCCATTTTTATTACAATTATGTCTTTATTAAAGGAGCCGTTGAGACAAAAAATAAACGCAGGTTTAATCGCCGTTGCGGGTGGTGCGTACATCAATGCGGGTATAATGCCTTTTGATCAGATATTTAATGTATTACTCGTTTTTATTGCCTACAAAGGATTGCAAAATTACAAATTTATTGCCTTAGGTTGGATAATCCATACTTGTTGGGACATCGTGCATCACTTTTACGGAAATCCTATTGATCCTACCATGCCCGACTCAACCAATGTCTGCGCTTTTTTTGATGTTTTTATTGCTATTTGGTTCTTTTTTAATGCGCCGTCTATTTTTAGTATGTTTAAAAATAAATTAAGTATTCAAGCATTACTCGTCTTATTTATCACATTTTTCTTAACGTCTCCCGCCAAATCACAAGTTGTTAGTACCCGTGATAGTCTTGTTAAGGCTTATGAACAAGGCTCAATTATGTTACAAGGCAACAAATATGTCATCAATGGAACAGCGTATAAAATGGGATTTGGGAATAATAAAATTGGTGAAACGCTTAGAAAAAGCCCACTGGCTTATGCCGAATTTCAGCTATTCAAGAAGAATCAAAAGACGGCATTAATTCTTAATGTAGTGGGAGGTGCGGCGGCGATTGGGAGTTTTTTAATTAATCAAGATACGGATAAAGCACTTTTTACAGGCTTGTCCGTAACGGGCATAGCGTGCATTGGTGTGTCGTTTCCGTTCACATCAAAGTCAAATAAACACTTTAATAAATCCATTTGGCTTTACAATAATGATGTGCTATTAAAATAAGCATTAGTCAGTAATTCCGCATATGAGACATAATACACGAATTAGACGAATAAAAAAACGAATTTCCCTCATATTTCAAATACAAATTGGTGTTATTAGCCTTTAATTTGACTTATTCGTGTTGATAATTTTCCATATGCGGAATTGCTGAGCATTTGTAATCCCCCAAAGGGTACGTCTAATTACGTCTAATATAGTGTTAAAAAATTAAAAACACAATTAAAAAAAATATCCAATGAAAAATAAAACTCTATTAATTGTCGCAATTACCTTCATATTTTGCTCCGCTTTCACCCTTTTTATGGCTATTAATTGGCAAATAAAAGATAAGGAATATGCCATCAAATTTGACACAAGAGGCGCAAAAGGCACAATAACAGGCTTGAAAGGCAGCATCAATTTTGATGAAAAAAATCTTAATCAATCGGGATTTGATGTATCAATTGACGTTAATACCATCAATACGGGCAGTAATTTGAAAAACAAACACGCTCTTGCCGAAGGTTTTTTTAATGGGGGAAAATATCCAATTATTAGATTTCAATCCACTAAAATTGAAAAAACAGCCTCGGCGTATCAAGTAGTCGGCAATTTGACAATTAAAGAAACGACAAAAAATATTTCAATCCCTTTTGCTTTTGAGAACAATGGTAACGAAGGCAATTTTAAAGGTAATTTTACCATCAATCGCTCTGATTATAATTTGAACAAATGGGGTGTTGGCGAAGTGGTTAAAATAGAATTGGTTATTCCTGTTAAAAAGTAAATGAACGTCTAAATATCAATCCCTTTTTTCCAATATAAAAACATTAAAAAGGGCAAAATACTGAGGGGGTACAAAAACTACAAACGCTTGATTATCAAACCGATAGTCAAGCGTTTTTTTTGCAAAAATGAGCAAAAATACTGAGGGGCCTCCTCAACAATAAATTCAACAATATCCAAATCCAATTGTTACTCAAAAAGTATCAATTAAAACCCACGATTATGGAAAATCTAATAAACTACCTCCTTCAATTTGGACAACTCAATACGCAACAAATAGACTTGTTAAAATCCAAAGCGAAAGAAATGCCCCTTAAAAAAGACGCTTATTTTTCAGAAGCGGGAAAAATTGCGAAGCAAGTTGCTTTCGTTAATGAAGGCATTTTGAGGGTGTGCTACTACAACAATAAAGGTGAAGAAATTACCCGCTATTTTATTGATGAAAACAATTTTGCGGTGGATTTGAACAGCTTTTCTTATAAAATTCCTTCTACTGAATACGTGCAGGCAGTGACGGATTGCCAACTCATTGTTTTTTCGGCAGATGCCTTAAAAGAATTGTCCGATACAATCATTGCTTGGGATGCTATTATCAGTAAAATTACGGCAAAATCGTTGATGGAAAAAGTCCACCGCATTAGCCCGATGCTCGCCGAAGATGCGACGGTGCGTTATCTCAATTTTTTAGAAAAATTCCCCACTATCGCCAACAGAATTCCCTTGTCGGCATTGGCTTCTTATTTGGGCATTACGCAGTCGTCGTTGAGTCGGATTAGAAAAAATATTTAAGCCGCATTATTTGCCAAATGGCAAATGTTGTCAAAAATTATCCTGCGACCTTTGCAGCTTAATTTTAATTTTTAAACTAAAAAAAATATGACAACATTTTTAATGACACTCGGATTAACAATCGGCATCGTAGGCTTTGCGTTTGCCCAAAACACGGGAAAAGTAGCACAAACAAAGGTAATTGTGACCATTGATGCCCCAATTGACAGCACATTTAATTACATTGTACCTATTGATTTACCCCATATTTTCAAACGTTACAAAGGTTTGCCTGCCGTGGTAAAAACCAACGAAACCGAAAAATGGATAAAAGGAGGCTTGACCCGAACCGTGTTTTTTGACGACGGTTCAACATCAAAAGAAAGCCTTTTAACGGTCGTGCCGAACACGTCTTTTTCTTATAAAATCGAGAATTTTACCTCCAAATTACGTTTTTTGGCAAAACGAGTTGAAGGCGATTGGCTATTTACAGACCTCGGAAATGGACAAACCAAAATTGAATGGACATATAAAATAATCCCTAAAAATGCCTTCGCTCGGGGATTGATTAAGGCGTTTTTACTAAAAAAAGTGAATGGTTTATTGACCAATGCTTTGACGATTATTAAAAATGATTTGGAAAAATGAATCACAAATTTTGCTCAAAATACTGAGGGGGTATAAAATCCACAAACGCTTGATTATCAACGGATAATTAAGCGTTTGTGCGTTAAAAAGGCTCAAAATACTGAGGGGGTAACGCTACCTAAAAATCGTATTACAAACACGAGTTTTCCAATTTAACTACTTCGTAATTTACGTCTCAACTCTTGCTTTGCATAAAACACACGCATACGTAACGTCTCAACATTTAAACCTATCTGTTGAGATATTTCGTTGTATTCAAAACCATTGCAATACATCAAAAAAGTTTCTCGCCACTCGATTTTTATGGATTGAACAATCTTATAAATATCGTTATAATTCATATTGGCTTCTACATTATTGACACTTGGTTCTTCGTGTGTTTGTAGTATGGTATTGCAATAGCGGATGTATCTTTTTTTCTTTCTCATACTATCAATGTAGATATTATACATAATCGTCATTAGATAGGATTTTAGACTTTTTATTTCCGCTAAGTTTCGCTCTTTTGAAAAAATACGGATGTAGGTATCTTGAAGCAAATCTTCTGCCTTCTCTTTGCTTTTCGTTAAGTAAAAGGCATAAGCGAGTAAGTCTTTTTGGTATTTTAATACAGTATTGTCCATATTATTGTAAGGTTTTCTTAATTTTTATGAAAATTTTGATTTGTAATTGTCTTTCTTAGTTTTAACTCAAAAAAAACTAAGTAGCGAGTAAAACAAGTTGCTCATTATCGTTGAAATACATAGACACTTTGAAAGGTATTCTTCCCTTAGAAAAATTCAATAATTTTTAAGAAAATTTCTTTTCCTATGTCCTATCTCAATTGCGTTGGGACAAATTATACCTCGTATGCGTTTCAAAAAATGACTAAGTAACGAGTAAAAAACAACACAGTATATTTGAAGTTTTTTTGAAACACATAGGCACATAGGACACATAGTTTTTAGGAGTAATTCTTATAACTCATAGAAAATCAAACAATTATATATTAGTCTATGTGTGTAGGATTGAAAAATCTTAAAATCAGGATTGTAACCACTATAACCAAACGAACCAATAAGGTTTACACTCGGCAAATACCCCGCTTTTATACTTTCCCGTTGAAGCATCAATAAATCACCCGCTTGTTGCAAAGAAGTATAGCCACTCCGATTTTTGTAAGAGATTGTGTCAATACCCATTAGAAAAGTATAGCTCGTTTCTTCCTGTTTATATTTTTCAATAATCAAGGGATAATCAGGCGGCAAACCCATGTAAAGTTTCAATAGATTGTAGAGTTGATTTATCCCATTTAATTGATTGTTCAAAACAGTTTCGAGATTGGCTACGCTCAAAGTCAAATTATCAACATCCGACCTCAAAGCCAGTCCTTGACTGAATATCAGCGTTGTCAAATCCAAATTCTTTTTTAGATTGGCGATATTTGAACGGGTGAGTTCTGTTTGTAATTCATTGATTTGAATGTTGAGGTAGGTGGCAGACACATCATACATGACCGCTTCCAATTTATCTTTGGTCGCTGTTTCGCCCATGCTTTTGCCGAATTTGGTAAGTTTGAGTGCTGCCCCAATAGCGGGGTTATACACCTGCCAAGAGACATCAATTGAACCCGTAATGCTTTGAGGGACAAGTAATTGCGTAGCGGAATATTGATTAGGTGGTCCACCAAATGCACTTGATTCGATGAGGGAAGTAGGTACTGTGGGGTAGTATTGATAATTGCCTTTAAACTTTACCTGTGGATACAAATCAGCTTTTGTTTCATCAATTTTAGCCTGATTTATGAGTTCATCCAATCTTTTATTTTGTAGGCTCTGATTGTTTTTTACGGCAATCCCTGTACACTGATTGAGCGAGATTGTATCTACTGCTTGCGCATATCCTGTATTTGCCCCCACAAATAATAAGGCTATTAACAGGGCGAATGAACGAGGAATTAATTTTTTTTCTTTACTCATTTTCTTATCAAATTTCATGATGCAAAGATGAGGTCAAGAAGAATCGTTTGAATTGACTGAAAAACGTATTAAGTTGGATAAAACACGCAATAGCTACATGAAGTGGTGTAAAAAGGACTTAAATACTGAGGGGGTACGTGCGTAATTCGAGAATTAATTTTTCCTAAAACTCGCAGGTGCTATGCCTGTATGCTGCTTAAAAAAGCGGTTAAAATAGGCAGTATCTTCAAAACTCAATTGGTAAGCAATTTCAGAAACGGA
>JAYTMW010000080.1:0-15484 GCA_043728105.1 Saprospiraceae bacterium
TAATTCTACTTTGGCACTCTAAAACAGAAAAAGGACTAAATGGATTGATTGATTTTTTAAAAAGAAAAATTTCAATTTTTCTTTTTAAAAAATCAATCAATCCGAGAAAAACTCCCCTTTAGCACGCCTCCCGAAAGCATTCGGGACAATGAGTAAATATCTCATGTTGTAGAGTGCCAAAGTAGAACTAAGTAACGAGTAAATAGTATAGTGGAATTATTTTTTTGCAACACATAGAAACATAGTATTATGTATAAATTATTAACAATCAATACTTTATGTAACTCCTATGTATTCTATGTGCCTATGTGTTGCAAAAAAAAATGACCTATTTATTATTCTCTATCCGTTACTAAGCATGTACATACATCACACTTTTCACTGCTTGAATAATCTTCGCAGGATTTGGCAAAAACGCTTCAACCAAAGCCGCCGCATAAGGCATATTGGCATCCGCACTATTCACCCGCACGACGGGTGCATCCAAATGGTCAAACGCATATTTTTGAACCTCGTAAGCTACCTCCGCAGACACGCCGTACATGGGCCAAGCCTCATCTACGACAACAATACGGTTCGTTTTTTTGACTGAATCCAAAACCGTTTTTATATCCAAAGGACGAATTGAACGCAAGTCAATGACCTCCGCTGAAATGCCTTCTTTTGCCAATTCAGTAGCGGCATAACAACATTCTACGACCATTTTGTTGTAAGAAACGATTGTTACATCTGTTCCTTCTCGACGTATTGCCGCTTTTCCAATGGGTATGATGTAATCTACGCCTTCTGGAACGAGACCGAATGACTCATAAGGCAACGGTTTGTCGTTACCATATTTATCTTTACCCAACGTACCTTTTGGCGAAGGATAATTATACATTACTTCTGATTCCATAACACAAACTGGGTCATTGTCACGGATTGCCGCTTTCAACAATCCTTTTGCGTCATAAGGGTCAATGGTAGAAATCACTTTTAAGCCAGGCACATTACCCATCCAACTTTCAAAGGTTTGAGAGTGCTGTTGCGCCAACTGACCCGCCGAACCTGATGGCCCTCTGAACACGATTGCACAGCCAAATTGACCAGCTGACTGAGACAGCGTTTTAGCCGCATTATTCACGATTTGGTCGAATGCCAAAATAGCAAAATTCCACGTCATAAACTCAACAACTGGACGCAAACCGTTCATGGCTGCCCCTACGCCGATGGCCGCAAAACCCAACTCGGCAATGGGTGTATCAATGACTCGGCGTGCGCCAAATTCATCCAATAAACCTTCGCTGACCTTGTAGGCACCGTTATATTCAGCCACTTCTTCGCCCATCAAACAGACGTTTTCATCGAGACGCATTTCTTCTTGCAACGCTTCCCGCAAGGCTTGACGTAATGTGATTCTTCTCTCCATTCTTAATAGTTTGTAGCGGCAAAATTATCGCCGAATATCGTATAAACAATTGATTTTCAATACTTTGTGTTAGTTATTGGTTAATGGTTATTAGTTATTATTTTGCTTAAACTAATTTTATTTTAGCACTTTACACACACTGTTTTGTGCTGTGCACAGAAGGCGTGCGTGAGGGTAGTTTTTTCGGATTGATTTAATTTTTGAATAGTAAAATTGAAAATTTTACTATTCAAAAATCAAATCAATCCATTTAGTCCTTTTAGTCCTTTTCAGTCTAAGTAAAGAGCCAAAGTAGAACAAATAACCATTAACTAATAACCAATAACTACTCAATTGGTTCTTCAATAGGCGTTATCATAGGCAAATTGAGCCAAACTTCTTCGTCGTGACTAACGGCATGAAAGCCCAAAATGCCACCCGATGCGTGCGCCACTTGGTCGGCGTAACTTTTGAAACTTTTATACAATTTGAAAGCCGTATGCGCTTCTAATTTAGCTAAAATAGGATTGATTTTTTCCAATTCAGCGGATAGAATTTCTTGACGTTTTGCTGTTTCGGTAGGTAAATGTTTGACCAAATCTCGGAAGCGAATCGCAAAATTAGCGTGAACTTCATCATAAAAATCGTTTAACCATTTATCGCCCGCAAAGCCTCTTATGGCAGTGACTTTTTCAGCCCAAATCTCTTCTTTGACATCAATTTTTCCATCAGATCCCGCTATCAGCACAGCAATTTGAGGGACAGCATTTTCTAAAACAACCAAATCTTCTTGGCTTAGGTTTTCAAAATGTTTCATACGTATTCGTTTATAATAAAAATGATGATTTTTGATTTTGCGCAAAGATAATTCAATTGAATAAAAAAATACATGGACTTTGAAAATTGTTTTTGGTTAACGTAATTATTAAATAGTAGTAGTTAGATAGTGCGGCGTATTCGAATGCTTAAAGTATTGATTATCAATAACTTACGAAAATTAATTTAGGAATAATTGTCTGATTTTTCTTGATTGTTTAAATCTATGGATGTGATGAATAACGTAATGTGGGCAATAAGTTTAGCCCAAAATCCTGTATAATAAAGAGTCGTAATGTCTTTATTTCCAAAGTACCAAAGTAGAACAATTCTATTCTCATTTATTTCTTTCGCAATTTTATTTATTCTAACTAATTTTGCAACATGAAAACCACAAGCCCAACCAATACCAATATTTCGCTTGAGCAATATTTCAAGCCGTTCCGTGAAAATATCATCGGACAAAATCAGTTTTTTGACGCTCCCACGGGCAAAAAGCGCATTATTTATGCGGATTGGACGGCAAGTGGAAGGCTTTATCGCCCGATAGAAGACCGCATTTTGAGAGATTTTGCGCCCTTTGTGGCTAACACACATACGGAAACGAACGTATGTGGTACGCTTATGACTTTGGCTTACCACAAAGCGAGGGAGATAATCAAGCAACACGTGAACGCTGCGCCGACCGATTGCATCGTCAATTATGGGTCGGGCATGACGGGCGTGATTAACAAATTTCAACGCATTTTGGGCTTAAAAGTGCCTGAAAAGAGACGTAATAATTTTGTTATTGAAGAAAAAGACCGCCCAGTTGTGTTTTTGACGCACATGGAGCATCACTCCAATCAGACTTCTTGGATAGAAACGATTTGTGATGTGGAGGTAATTGCTCCAAATACTGAGGGGTTGGTTGATTTGGAGCATTTTGATTTTTTGTTGAAAAAATATCAAAATCGCCCTATCAAAATTGCGGCTATCACGGCTTGCTCCAACGTGACGGGCATTGAGACACCTTATTACGATATGGCTACGATGATTCATCAAGTGGGTGGTTTGTGTTTTGTGGATTTTGCTTGCTCTGCGCCTTATGTGAAAATAGATATGCACCCCCCTCAGTATCCCGACGGTTTTTTGGATGCGATTTACTTTTCGCCTCACAAGTTTTTGGGCGGGCCGGGGACTTCGGGCGTTCTGATTTTTAATGCTCGCTTATACGATAACAAGGTTCCTGACAATCCGGGCGGTGGCACCGTGAAATGGACAAACCCGTGGCAGCAACACGAATTTATTGATGACATCGAGGAGCGAGAGGACGGTGGCACGCCGCCTTTTCTCCAAACAATACGCACAGCTTTGAGTGTGAAGTTGAAAGAAGAAATGGTTATTGAGAATATTATGAAACGTGAAGAAGAGCTTGTGGTGTTGATATTCAACCAACTACGCAATGTAAAAAATGTACATATATTAGCGCAAGAGCATGAGCATCGTTTGGGTGTGGTATCTTTTTACATCGAGAACTTGCATTTTAATCTGGGTGTAAAACTTTTGAATGACCGTTTTGGGGTGCAAGTGCGGGGCGGTTGCTCGTGTGCGGGTACGTATGGGCATTATCTTTTGGAGGTCAATCAACACGTGTCAAACGTTTTGACGGCGCAAATTAGCAACGGGGATTTGACCAATAAACCGGGTTGGATTCGCATGAGTGTTCACCCGACCATGACGAATGATGAGGTTGTCGAGATTTGTGAAGCGATTGAATCATTGGCACAAAACCATGGGGAATGGGCTCTGGATTATGTCTATAATGTGAAGTCGAATGAGTTTTCGCATAAGACTTTTGAAGAAAAAACGGATGCGATAATTGAAAAATGGTTTGAGGTTTAAAATAAAAAAAGGATGATTACTCAGTCGTAATCATCCTTTTTTTATCAACTTGCTTTGAGCTACCCCCTCAGTATTTTCTCAGTATTTTCCCTAATTTTTGATTTGCAAATAACATTTGAGTAATCTTTTGAAATCCATAATTACTATCTTAAAATGCTCTTCTCAAGAACATTTTTTAATAAATAAGCACAAAAAATTAAATGTCTAATTCCATATAATACTTTTTCATTTCTCATAAATATCTGACAATCAATGATTAAAACTTGTGATTAATAAATATTTGAATTTAGTCAATGTTTTATGCGTTCATAATTTGCATTGATGTGATTTCGGCATAATTTTGTACCCTAAAAGAATTAGAAATAGAATCTGAATGGTTCTTGATGTTATTTCTACCTTCTTTCTTTTAGAAGCTACCCCCTCAGTATTTTTACAAAATCTTACAATTTTTAGGATATAAAACAAAATGATGGTCGAAACTTACAGATGATATTTTTAAGAATTTAAAACCGAAACTTTAAGCGTATTTCTACAAGAGTGTATCTGTCGGCTCACCAATCGTTTTCCTATTTTCTCAAACAAGCACGCCATTTTTATAGGCAAATTAAAAAGCCTATTTCCATTTAGAACAAACATTATCACGGTTTAGTCAAATTATGAAGTATGTATGACATACCTTATAAACGTTACATATTATAAAAATTTTGGAGAGGTTTTTGCATTTATAGTTTCAAAATTATGCCTTCAAAGTTTTTAATATATTTAATATATGCAACCTAAGCAATAAGCAAAGTATAACTCATTGATAATGAATGGATTATGTAAGTAGTATGGGTTTATAAATTCTTGAATTTATAAACTATTTTAAAAATCTTAGATAATTTAATTGGTATCAAAAAACATAAAAGAACATATTTTTAACAATATCTCATGAGCAATATCTGTATGAATTTGGGAAAAATTTTACAATTTCTTGTCATACCCTCCAATATAGTGTCGAGTGAACAACGTCGGTTGGGTCGCTCATTTTCGTTTATGAAAAGGGCTTTAGTTTGTTTGTCTATTATATTTTTGGCTTTCACCCAAAGGGTAGAAGCGCAATGTGATAACCCTTTGATTTTCAAGAATCCAGTATTGGTTTCGGGAACGGCTAACTCCTCTGGCGCAAAGTATCGTTTCAATAATTTTAATCCTGGCATTGCGGGTGCTTATGCGGAGGTGACGATTGGCGTTATTCCTGCGGGCATAACTATTGTCAGTGTGGATAGCTTTAGTGCTACTTCTGGAGGCTACGATGATGCATGGCAACCTGCCTTAAATTCTACGAATAGTGCTGGTGGGTTTGTGGAGTGGACTTGGGCATTTAAGAATAGTTTAGGTGGTACTTCGAATGCTTGTTTGATGATTAGTACGATTGATAATGATGGATACAGTGGTGGAATGGAGGAATATGCAGGTTCAAATTCGACTTCTTACGTTCGTTGGGGGGCTCAATTGGATTCTACACTAACAGGGGGATGGAAATATGGCTCTTCAAAATTAACTACTGCACCTTACGAGGTGCCTGGTTTAGATTCAACAAGTCGGGATTTTACATTTGAATCATATTTTGGCATTAAGAATGGTTTTAGTTGGAGAACAGGTTTGACTGGTGCTAATACAAGTGGCGACTGTTGTCGTATTTTTTCGATGTATTTCGAGCCATTGTTGAGTTTTAATCCTGGCAATGTTGCGCAACCAACACCCAATACTCAATGCGGGGTTAATAGTTATTCACCGCCACTACTTGGCGGTAATGTTGCACCCAATTCAAGAGCGTCGGGTGTTGGCACAACATACAGGTATCAATGGGCTTTTAGTAATACAGCTTCCACTTACACGGCGGCAACGGCGAGTCAATGGACATTGATGTCCTCTACTGCTGATGTAAACACGCCACCCGCTATAACAAAAACGACTTATTATGTTCGTTTGGCAAGTGTGGTTAATAGTACCGTTTGGCGACCTTCAAATGTTGTGGTTTTTTACATGACTCCCAGTGTTACGGCCTCAATATCCGCTGGGCCATATTGTGTCGGATTGAATTACCCGTTAACTGTTACTTCGACTGCGCCTTTATTAACCTATTCTTGGACGGGGCCAAATGGTTTTACGTCAACGAGTGCAACACCGATTTTGAATAGAGTGACGAGTGCAAACAGTGGTACTTACACCGTTACGGCTACGGATGCAGGCGGGTGTACGGCTACGGCTACGGTTGCGGCTACATTTGTGGCTTGTGCTGAGATTTGTAACAATTTTATAGATGATGATAATGATGGTTTTATAGATGAGGCAGACCCTGACTCACCATGCTTTGACCCAGGAAAGACACTTGCTTGTGATGATAAGTTGTATATGGTGAGGTCTGACGCTACGGGTAATAATACATTAATCGAGCGTTTAGATATTTTGGCAGGAGTACCGACATTAACGACATTGTTTAACAAGCCTTTTAAGTTGAACGCATTAGGTCAATTTAATGGCTTTTTGTACGCAATGGATAATAATGGTAATAATTTGTATAGAATAGATGCTTATGGTAATATAGTTGATTTAGGTGTTGTTGCCAATTTACCGATTCCAGATGCGCAATGGTCAGCTGGAACTATTGGTAGAGATGGTAATTTCTATGTTATGGAAGGTAAAGAGGGTGCTAATCATAGATTGTTTAGAATTCCATTATTACCGGGTGTAGTGGGCAATTATGCGGCTACCCAAATCTTGGGTCCTGCGGCAGGAGAGATAAATATACCGAATAATCCTACGGATATAGCGATTGATGAAAACGGTGTGTTGTATGCGTTCTCTCAAGGCGGTACAAATGCCAATGTGAATGATCCTGTATATCCAGGTGGATTATTTACAATTGACTTAACTACGGGTGTTGCTACACGTATTAGCGCAACAAACACTTATTTCGGTGCGTCGTTGGGTAGTTTATTTATTACCGATGAAGGTAAAATATATGGTTATGGTGTTGTTGGAAGTTCGAGCGGTTATCCTCAGACCAATTTTTATAGCATTGATAAAGCAACTGGTCAAGTAACGCAAGTAGGCGTAGGCACTACGGCGGTTGGTCGTTCTGACGGTGCATCATGTCCGTGGCGGATCACGTTGAAACGTTACCCTTCAACCACTTGTTTTTATCCAGGTGTAACGTTCAATTGGGAATATGCGGTGCGCAACCAATCGGGTCAAGCTTGGTCAGGGGTTGAATTAAGAGATACTTTAGATTCAAGATTTTCGTACACTTTTGATGTGGAAGCAATGAAAGTTACATTGCGAGCTATTTATGGCAACAGTGTTACTATTGCCTTAGGAAATTTTAATGGTGGCACAAACAATATGTTGACTATTTTAGGTTTGAACATTCCAAATCAAATATCAACATCATTGAGTTTGCAAACAACTATTTCATCAGCGGCTAATTTTACGTCACCAAGTGAAGTTGTTTTGCAACAGGCTTGGTTGAAAAATGTTGCCACTACTCGAGGTGGTAATGAACCCTCGGACAACCCTCTGACCCTCGGGCCATTCAGTGATAAAACGCCCGTAACGGTTTATATTACGACAAAACCTGTTATAACAGCGGCTAATTCAGCCTGTTTGAATACTCCCATTAGCATTACAGCTAACAATATTTCAGGTGTTACTTATGCTTGGAATTTTGGCGCAGGTGCTACGCCCGCAACGGCAACAAGCATGGGGCCTCATAGCGTGAGTTACTCAACGGTTGGTGCAAAGACGGTTACGTTGGTCGTGACTTCATCCAATGGATGTAGTGCTGCTCCAGTGACGGCAACGGTGAATGTCGTAACGGCTCCTTCATTGACTTTGGGTGCTAACCCCTCAGTATGTAGAGGTATTACGACGGCAAATTTGCCTTACACTGCATCTGTGGGTAACCCTAATCAATATTCAATCAATTTTGATTTGACTGCTCAAGGTCAAGGCTTCACGAATGTTATAAATGCAACTTTGGGTAGTAGCCCAATAGTGATAACGGTGCCTGTGGGTGCGGCTGCGGGAACATATAACGCTAATTTGGTAGTCAATAATACGATAGCTGGATGTTCGGGTTCTTCGCAACCAATACAAGTGACGGTAGTGGCTGCTCCAACTGTTACGACGAGTGCTATCCCCTCAGTATGTAGAGGTATTACAAGCACTACATTACCTTATAGTGCATTGAGCGCAGGGGCAACACAATATTCAATCAATTTTGATGCTGCGGCTGAGGCAATTGGTTTTGTGGATATTGTAGATGCTACGATAACATCTTCTCCGATTAATATCATAGTTCCTGCAAATGGTTTAGCGGGAACTTATAATGCAACATTTACGGTTAAAAATCCAACCACGGGTTGTGTAAGTGCGGTTAGAAATATTACAGTTCAAATAATTCAAGCTGTTGTGGCGAATGCGGGGGCGGATGTAACGAACTGTAATGGAAGCACACTTACGTTAGGGGCGAATGTGCCTGGGTCTGGTAGCAATGGTGTATGGAGTATTATATTGCCCAATAATGGGGCAGTAATAACAGCCCCAACATCAAACCCAACGACCACGGTTACGGGTTTGGCGAATGGTAAATATGTAGATTTAATTTGGACTATAACAACGGGCGGTTGTGTTAGTAAAGATACAGTTAGGGTTTCTAATTACTTAGCGAACTCACCTGCGTGTAATTGTAATAATATTTATTCGATAAGTGGTGCTGATGCAAACAACTATGCAGGCAATCAAATCAGAATCTTGAATACCACAAATGGTACATATTCTGCTCAATTTGGTAGTAATTTAGGTATAGCCAACGCATTTGCTTTTGGATTAGATACTGTTTATAAAAGATTTTATTATTCAGATTTTGCTACTGCCACAATAAGATATTTTGACTCTTATGGAAACGATGTTTCTACGGGTGTAATCTTACCTATTTCAGGCGCAACTGTAACGCCTTATAATAGAGGAGGCTTTAATCCAGTTGATAAAAAAATGTATTTTGTCTCAAACGATGGTTTAAAGTGGGTAACTTACACGCCGACAGCTATTGGAACGGGTGGTACGACGCAACAAATTACAACTTTAAACTATTTACCTGCATCAGCACCTGTTATCAGTAACGGTGGTGACATTGTGTTTGATACTGAGGGGAATGGCTATATACTTACCAACGACGGCTCATTTTACAAGACAGTATTTACGGGTACGACGGTTAATATTATTTATTTAGGAAAAATAAATCTACCAACTACTTCATTGGCTTCATTGGCATTTGCAAGTGATGGTAAACTTTATATAGGTGGTACGGGTGCTTTGAATGGTGCGGGTACGGCATTCTTAGGTTCTAATGTTTATTCCATTGATCTTCAAACATTAACGACTACGAAACTTAATAATCCTGGTTTAACCTCCTCTACGGTTGACTTTGCGAGTTGTAGTTTTCCTTTTTATAATTCGATAATAGTACCTACTAAAACGTATGTCAAATACGGTTCGGCGGGTGTGAATATTGCGACTGGAGATACGCTTGAATATTCGATTAAAGTGAAAAACACGGGTAATATCTCGGCAGGTTATGTCCGTATGTTTGATGCTATCCCTGTGGGTACAACTTATGTAGCCAACACTACGACGGTGAATGGTGCGGGTGTAACGGATACTTTGGGAGGATTTAGATTTGCTATTGCGGGTGGGTATCTTATTAATGGCACGACCCAAGCATGGCGTTCTGCTGTTATTGCTGCTGGTGACTCTGCAACGATTAAATTTAAAGTAAGAGTCAATATCAGTTGTGGACAAGTTGACAATACAGCTACAATATATAATGGTTTACTAAATCTTGTAACCCAAACCAATACGTTATCGGTTTCTACGGCCGATCCTGCTATTGCCAATGCGGGCGTTGATCAAAATCAATGTAACAATGGTTCGTTTACGATGGCAGCAACCTTATCACCAGCTATTGCTTCTGGTGCTTGGATGGTTGTTGGCGCAGCAAACGGGGCATTCGTCAATACAAATAATAGTGGAACAACGTTAGTTTCAGGCTTAAACGCTGGTAGTTCCGTAACACTTCGTTGGACGGTAACGAGCCCTTGTGCTTCATCGTTTGATGATGTTGTGTTGACCAATAACATTAACCCTACTATTACATTAGGAGCTACCCCCTCAGTATGTTTGGGTGCAACGAGCGTAAATTTGCCATACAGTGCTACAACGGGTAGCCCTAATCAATATTCTATTGTTTTTGATGCGGCGGCACAAGCCGCTGGCTTTGTTAATATTACAAATGCAGCCTTAGCGATTAGCCCGATTGCAATAGCCATTCCTTCGGGGGCAACTGCTACAACGTATAATGCGACTCTAACAATTAGAAATTCATTGACGGGTTGTTCAAGCAATCAAAGTTTTTCATTTACGATTAATCCTATACCTATTGCCAATGCAGGTAGTTCAATAACAATTTGTAATGGTAGTAATACGATAATTGGTACAGCGGCAGTGGCAGGCAACACTTATGCTTGGAGTCCAGCTACGGGTTTGAGCGCATCGAATGTGGCTCAACCTACGGCCAATCCAACGGCATTAACGACATATACTGTAACTGTAACAAATGCAGCGGGTTGTACGGCTACCTCTTCTATAACCATTACGGTCTTACCAGTTCCGACATCAAATGCTGGATTAGACCAAATGAATTGTTCTAATACTTTTACCTTAACGGGCAACACGCCTGCCGCTTCTCAATCTGGTTTGTGGACAGTTGTGAGTGGTTTTGCAGCAATAGCGTCCACTACATCGCCTTCCACGAGTGTCATGATTACACCCGGCACCAGTGCTACTTTGAGATGGACAGTTAGCAATGGCACTTGTTCGGCTTCAGATGATGTTGTTCTGACATCAGCCATGGCAAATGCAGGATTAGACCAAACACTCTGTGCGCCACCTTCTTTCACAATGGGTGCAACAACGCCTTTAGTAGGAACGGGCACGTGGACTTTGATAAGTGGAACAGCCTCAATTGCATCCCTAAATTCTCCGACGACAACAGTCACTGTGCCAGTTGGAACAATAGCTATATTGAGATGGACGGTCAACACAGGCACATGTTCTTCTTTTGATGATATTACATTATCAAACGCTCAAGCTTTTGTGGCGGATGCGGGGCCTGATCAAGCTCAATGCAATAGCGGTAATGCTACGTTCACAGCAAATTCTAATTCCGTAGCGGCTTGTGCTGCAAATGCAGCGGTTATAAATGGCGGTTTTGAAGCACCTAATCAAGCACCAGGTACATTCAGTTTAATCAATGAAAATTTAGTTACTGGTTGGAAAACAACCGCCGCAGACAAAATGATTGAATTTTGGGGTACAGGATTTCTTGGTGTACCATCGACGCAGGGCAATCAATTTGTTGAATTAAATGCTAATTTAACATCAGCCCTTTATCAAGATTTATGCGTTTTGCCAGGAGATACTATCAATTGGTCTGTTGCTCATAGAGGACGTTCTGGGGTAGATAATATGGTTATTAGAATTGGTATTCCAGGGGGATTAGTGACACAAAAAAGTGTTAGTACGGGGAATACCGCTTGGGTTGTTTACACGGGTGGTTATAGAGTGCCAGCTGGACAAACGGTTACAAGATTCCAATTTGAGGCTGTTTCAACCGCTTCGGGTGATAATTCGATCGGTAATTTTATAGATGATGTGAAGATTGACTTGGTTTCTCGTCAGCCAATACCGGGCGTATGGACAGTCGTAAGCGGCACGGCAGTTATCACAAATCCGACTAATACGAATACAACAATAACGGGCGTTCCGGTGGGTACAAGTGCTACGTTAAGATGGACTTCAAACAACGGCGTATGTTCTTCTTTTGATGACGTTGTTTATACGAATAATGGGTTGCCTAATATCGTTTTAGGAGCGAACCCCTCAGTATGTATCGGTTCAACGAGCGCAAATTTGCCTTATAGTTCTCCTACGTTTAGCCCTAATCAATATTCAATTGATTTTGATGCAGCGGCAGAAGCTAAAGGTTTTGTAGATGTAGTAAACGCCACTTTAGGTAGTACCCCAATCGTCATTACAATTCCTTCTGGTGCTACAATAAACACATACAATGCTACTTTAACTGTTAGAAATACTTTGACAAGTTGCATAGGTGCTGTTCAAAATATTCAAGTTGCGATACTGGCAAAACCAATTGCTAATGCTGGCCCTGCGGTGTCAATTTGTAATGGCAGTAGCACAACAATTGGTGTATCGGCAGTTGCGGGCAACACTTATGCTTGGAGTCCTGCAACGGGTTTGAGTTCAACAAACGTGGCTCAACCAACAGCGAATCCAACTGCGACAACAACAACTTATACGGTCACTGTAACAAATGCAGGCGGATGTACCGCAACAAGTAGTGTAATTGTTACAGTAAACCCGACCCCCTCAGTATTTGACCCTTCTGATCAAATACTTTGTAGTGGAGCGAATACCACGGCGGTCAATTTTGCAGGTTCAGCCATTGCTGGAACAACTTATTCTTGGACGAATAATAATACAAGTATTGGTTTAGCGGCAAGTGGCACGGGAGATATTCCTGCATTTACAGCTACAAACGCAGGTGGAACGGATGCCGTTGCAACCATTACCGTAACACCCAATGCAAATGGTTGCCCAGGCACACCTCAAACGTTTACCATTACAGTTAAACCGATTCCGACGGTTACGCCGCCTTCAAATCAAGTGCTTTGTAATGGTTTTACAACAAATGCTATTAATTTTTCATCCAACGTAGCGGGTACAACTTATGCTTGGACAAATAATACACCGTCAATTGGTTTAGCCGCCAACGGTAGTGGTTCTACTATTCCTTCTTTTGTTGCAATTAACACATCAGGTAGTGCGGTAACGGCTTCAATAACAGTAACACCATCTTCAAATGGTTGTCCTGTAACGTCACAAACGTTTTTCATTACGGTCAATCCTGCGCCTGCGCCATTACCAGTTGGAGCCACCAATTCGATGTTGATTAATTTTGGTACAACGACGTGTACTAATTTTTCAAACCCTCAGTTTTCGATAATTGGAAATCCATATTCAGCCATGCCTCCACTTTTGGCAAACTGTAATATGAATCCACCCTTTACGGACATAAGTAATAAATTTATTTCTTATAATCCTAAAGACAATAAACTCTATATAGGTGACATAAGTGTGCCAGGGGTAACAAGGGTCTGGGTATTAGATGTTGGCATTCAGAGCAATATTACTTGCCCTACTATTCCTGCTAATCCAACTTACACGTTGAATTTTCAACCTAATAATTTTGAGTTTGATGCAAATGGTGATTTGTGGTCATTATCAAACTATGACTCCTCGACAGGACAGTGTGATATCACGAAGTTTGATGAGGTTACTGGGGTGGTTTTAGCGACCAAAAAATTGCAATTCCCTTTGGCAAATCCTTTGTTGGGTGCTTATCTTGGGAATGGTGATATTACGATTTTGCCTAACGGACGTATGTTTGCGACTTTGGGTAATGGCCCTGCAAGGCTATATGAAATTACAAATTATGCTACAAGTGGTGGCACAGCATCAGCAATATTTTTACAAAACCTTCCTAAAAGCACTTTTGGAATTGGTTACGTCAATGGTTCATTAGAAATTTCGGGTACTGGATTTAATGGCAACTGTTATTATTACAACTATGACATTGCTTCTAATACTTTAGGCGCAGAACAGCCTTTTCAAAATGGTCAGTTACCGATTGACAACACGAGTATCACGCCCGCAATTGGTGTGACTAAGCAATTGGTAGGTTCTACGATGATAAATAATAATACAGCTGATTTGACTTATGAAGTTTATGTTAAAAATACAGGTAATGTTTTATTAAATAACATCAATGTTAAAGATGATTTAGCGGCAGTTTATGGTGCGGCTAATATTTCTAACTTAACGACATCATTTGCTGTGGGCGGGAATCCCGCAAATTTGACTTTGAATCCTGCCTATAATGGTACAACGGTGACAGACCTCTTTAATAGTGGTCAACAATTGATCAACCCTTCTACGATTTCTACTAACTTTTTTGCAAAAGTTCAAATAAAACTAAGAGTTACCAATTTGAATACGGCAACTACCTACCTTAATTCAGCCGTCGGTAGTGGTAATGTTGGTACGTTCAATGCAAGTTGTGGTGTGGGCGCAACGATAGTCGCTGACTCATCTAACAATGGCCCAATAACGGTCATTGACCCTAACAACAACGGTAACTCTGGTGATAAAAACGAAAATATTCCTACTCCGTTCAAACCATTTATTTTAGCAACAACTAAAGTCAATGTTAATTGTGATTATCAATCTACGGGTACTGGAACTGTAACAGTGTCGGGTGGCACTGCGCCATTTACGTATGCTTGGAATTCAACTCCTGCTCAAACCACAGCAACCGCTACGGGCTTGGCAGTTGGCACTTACACCGTAACTGTAACTGATGCTTTGGGTGTGAATGCCACGGCTCAAGTAGTCATTAGTGCGACAAATGTTACGCCTGTGGCAACGGCGAGTGCTTCGATAACAACGTTATGTAGTGGCAATCCTACAACATTAACGGCTACGGGTGGTGGCACATACAGTTGGAGCTCGGGTCAAACGGCAGCCAGTTTTTCAGCTTCGCCATTAATAAGCACGACTTATACAGTGACGGTGACAAACGCTGCATTGTGTTCTGCTTCAAGTGCAGTGGCAGTTGTCGTAAATCCTACGCCGACTATCACGTTAGGCTCAGACCCCTCAGTATGTAGAGGTGTTACATCTGCTAATTTGACCTATTCGGCTACTACCAATAGCCCTACTTCATATTTAATTAATTTCGACTTAACAGCTGAAGGACAAGGTTTTGTGGATGTAATAAATGCATCATTAACGGCTGGATCAATTGCGATAACTGTACCATCGGGTGCGGCAGCGGGTACTTATAATGCTACCTTGGTTGTTAAAAATGCCAACGGCTGTCCGAGTGTTGCTCAAGCAATTAAAGTAATTATATTAACAAAACCAACTGCAAATGCAGGTTTGCCAGTTACGATATGTTCTGGCACAAGCACTGTAATTGGTGCAGCATCAGTCGCTGGTAACACTTATGCTTGGAGTCCTGCAACGGCTTTGAGTTCTGTAAGTGTAGCAAACCCAACGGCAAATCCATCAACGACGACTACATATACGGTGACAGTTACAAACGGTGCGCTTTGTTCAGCAACGAGCAGTGTTTTGGTCACGGTCAATCAAACGCCTATCGTTACTTTAAGCCCTATCCCCTCAGTATGTAGAGGTACGACAAGCGCATCATTG
>JAYTMW010000081.1:0-18466 GCA_043728105.1 Saprospiraceae bacterium
ATTTATCAAACGGATTACGGGAAGGGTTTAGTTCTCATTTAATGTATTTACTCACTGTTTTATGCTGCGCATAAAAGGCGTACTAAAAAAAAAGACTAAATGGTTTGAACTAATTTTTCCCAATAGAAATTTTGGAAAAATTTCTATTGGGAAAAATTAGTTCAAACCGAAAGAAAACTTTTACGCACGCCTTTTGTGTGCAGCACAAAACAGTGAGTAAATACATCGAATGGGAACTACACCCACTAAACTCAAAATAGGTTTTAAAACAGTTTCTTAGAATTTTTCACTGTTTTAAACCGATTTTGAATTATCTTTTTACTTTTGATTTTTAAAATTGATAGAAACATATTAATGACTCAAAATTGTCGGAAGGGCTTAATCTATGAATAACAACAAATTTTTTGGCTTTGTTTTCATTATTGCACTTACTTTTTCCTTATTTTTGTATGGCAAAAAGTCGTGGCAAAATGACTTGCACCTTCGATTTATGTATTCCGACGAAGAAGGGTATTACATGTATTTGCCCGCCGTTTTCATTTACGGCACCTTTGAAAACATACCCGTTAGATGCGATTTTGAATATAAAGCATATCCAGGCACTAAGAAAATTTTGACCCGTTTTACGTATGGCGTGGCATTTTTGGAAGCCCCATTTTGGCTCTTGGCGCATCTCTCTCGTTATGTGCGAGGCTTACCACTAAATGACCCTTTTGCTGAGGAATATTCAAAAGCAATATTGTGGGCAGCCTGTTTTTATACGAGTTTGGGTATCTATTTTTTGTATTTTTTTTTACAGCAATATTTCAAGAATAGGCTTGTTGTGGTTCTATCGGTCGCTATTATTTTGCTTGGGACAAATTTGCCTTATACGGCAACTCGTCAGGCGGGAATCTCGCATCATTACACATTTTGCTTGGTCAGTTTGTTATTTTATTATCTACCGTTTTTGTTTAAAAAAAAGACCCCCTCAGTAAAAATGGTCGTTTTGATTGGTTTTTTGAGTAGTTTGATTGTATTAATTCGACCGACAAACATTTTGATTATTCTTGTTGCACTACTTTTTGACGCTCAAACGTGGACTCAAATGAAAGAACGTGGCAAGTGGTTTGCATTAAATAAAAAAATAATATCAATAGGTTTATTAGCTGCCATAACAGTGTGGATACCACAAATTATATATTGGCATTATTTGTCGGGTAATTGGATTTTTTATTCCTACACGGACGCAAAGTTTTTGTATTTTTCTTCCCCTTATTTATGGCAAATATTTTTCTGGCCCTGTAACGGTTTTTTAATCTATTCCCCAGTTATGGTTTTAGCTCTCATTGGTTTAGGTGTTACAGCGTGGCAGAATAAATTGCAAGGTCGTTGGATTATTTTCAGTTTTGCCATTTTATCTTATCTCTGCGCTTCGTGGTCATGTTGGTGGTTTGGCGGCACTTATGGTTATCGTAGTTTTATAGATTTCTATCCTTTATTGGCTTTAGGATTGGCATTTGTTTTAGAAAAAATGTTGATAAAAAGTCATTTAGCTCTAAAAATCGCTACTTTTTCGTTCATTTTAGTGTGTGTTGTTCTAAATATCAGAATGATTACCCATTATTATGTTCAATTGAGTCCCTACGGTGGTGACTTTTATAAATTGATTGATTCTATTAAATTGAGTTTGTGGTTGGTTTAATATTAGGAACAATTCACTTAAAAATATTCAATGCCTAAATTATTTTGGATTACACTTTTCTTATTAAATTATTGGTTAGGAGCGTCATTGGTCGGGCATAAATTTGAAGGAAATTACATCGCTTCGGATGGTGAAGGCTACTATTTATATCTACCTGCCTTGTTTATTCACGGCACTTTTGAAGATATTCCCGTTGCTTCGGCATGGGAGTTCTCGCCATATCCAGAGACTCGTAAAGTAAAAACCCGTTTTACCTATGGCGTGGCTTTTATGGAAGCACCATTTTTTGGAATGGCTCAACTTTTACGTAAAATTAAAGGAAAGAAAACAGATGATCCATTTGCCGCTGAGATATGTATGATGCTGCTCATATCGGCTTGTTTTTATGGAACTTTTGGGCTGTATTTTGTTTATAAAACACTTTTGACGCATTTTTCAAATAAGAAAACCGTCTTTTGGACTATTGTTATTCTATACTTTGGCACTAATTTGATGTTTTATACCGTTCGTGAGCCGACTATGAGTCATATTTATACTTTTTTCTTGGTTGCGGTTTTGGTTTATCTATTGCCTTCGTTTTGGCTTACCCCCTCAGTATTTTCAACATTTTTAGTCGGTTTTTTATTGGTGCTCATAACTTTAATTCGCCCCACTAATTTTGTTTTTTCGTTGGTTGTTTTAATTTATGATGTCTATAATTTATCCGATTTTAAAAATAGAATAATTCATATAATTCAGAATCTAAAAACACTGTGGCTTATCCCGTTCATTGCTCTTTTGTTGGCAATTCCACAGATGATGTATTGGCATTATCTTTCGGGTAAATGGTTTTTGAATATTTATCAAGAAATTCACCATCAAAGTTTTACATTTTGGCAAAATCCAAAAATTTATAATATTTTTTTTCACCCATCTTGTGGCTTTTTACTGTACACGCCTTTGATGTGGTTTACTCTCGCTGGAATGGCTTGGATGGCTTTGAAAAACCAATATAATGGACGCTTGATTGGTCTTATTTTTCTGATTATTACCTATACTTACGGCAGTTGGTGTATATGGAGTTTGGGTCACACATATAGTTATAGAGCGTTCATTGATTTTTATCCTTTGATGGTTTTCGGCTTGGCTTTTTACATCAATGAATTGCTGAAAAGTAAAAATCAACATTTCAAATTCATTAATTTCGTTATCTTTATCTCATTGATAATCATAAATTTACGTTTCACGATTGTTCCTTTTTATTGGCAAGTGGATTCTGAAGCTACAAATTTGCAAGATTTTTGGAAAGCGTGGTTTTGGGTTTTTGATTTTTCAAAATGGAATTGATGAGGTTTAAAACGAGGCATTTTTTCCAACACAGAGGCACATAGAACACATAGTGGTTGCATAAAAAATTGATTGTCAATGAATTATATATAACATTATGTATATTATGTGCATGGTTGTTGAAAAGACGTAAGCTATTTATTCGTCACTCATTATTACCGATAAAACTTATAACTACTACTAAAAGAAAAATAGCTTATACCCGTTAAATTTGATTCGGCGGCAGTCAGATTTAACGGAACAACGTAGTGGAAAGTAGCCCCAAAACTCAGATTATCATTCAATTTATATTTTACAGGAATAGAAATTTCATAGACAGTGGGCTTAAATGATTGACCACTCAAGCCTTTTTTAAGTTTTTTCAAAGCCGCTTTACTGGCACTAAAACGATTGTCAGAAGCGATGGTTGTGGAAAAAGTAGGTAGGATTAGGAAACGATCTTTATCTGAAAAAATCTTAGAAAAGATAAAAAATTTGGTTGCCGAAAAATTTAAAGATAACGCCGCTGAATTACCAAAATTAATGCTTGGCAAGGCAGTGAAAGACCAAGTTCCAGGCGCAAAAGACAAATCAAATGAAGCATAATTATTTAACGCACTGGCATCCGCCGCATCACCATTGCCCAAAATCCAGCGGGCATAATTGAGGCTCATGTTCCACGAATCTGAGAGTTCAAAATCCCAACCCACACCTAAATTGTGCAAGGATGGTTGAGACGCTTCGGCACTCCAAAAGTTGGCAGAATAAGAGGCATTGAAACCTTTTCGGTGTTGATAATAAATGCTCGGAGACACCCCAAATTGTTGAATACCGTCGGTTCTGCCTTGAAAAACCACTTTACTGTCATAATTTAGCCCCGCCGAGACATACGATTTGTCTGAATTATCAACGTCCGTAGTATCCGTTTGAGCCAATAAAAAATGAGGAAGAGCTGTAAAAAAAAGGAAAAGAAGCGTAAATCTAACACAGTTAATTGTCATGGAATATTTTTATTTTTGAATGAATTTTTATCGTTTGAATGATACAGAACAAATTCATTTTACTATCAAAGTGCATCCAAAGTTTCACAGTTTCGATAAATCCAAAGTGTACCCCCTCAGTATTTTGTCGCCTTCGAGGGTATTTTTAAAGTTTTCAACCACTGTTTCAGAGCCATCCATTCCATAAATATACACTTTTTCATTGTTCAAATCGAGCAACCACGCCAAGTGACATCCGTTCGTTATATACTCTCGCATACGCAATTTCATGGATGTAAAATTTTCTGTTTCTGTCAAATATTCAAGAGCGAAGTCAGGCACATTTTCTATCAAATGTTCCAATTGATTGGTCAGTTTATGCCTTTTTATAACCGACACAATGGGATGTCGGACGGCACTATTTGACAAAACATAGCCTGTTTTGTTATCCAAAATCACAAATTCCTCTTCATCGGGCAACCATTCGTTAAGAGAATAGAGAATTCTATCAGTTATTGTGATGTATATTTTTTTTAAAGGTGTTTTCAAAATGATGCTGCCATTCGTGTTCATTTCACATTGCAAACCATGATTGAGCTGGCTAAACTCAAGCAATTGGGCAGGGGAGAGGCGTTCTAAAGGTTGGAATGTGATGCTGTTCATTTTTGAATTAAAAATTAAAAATTATGAATTAAAAGTGCGTGAGGATTTAGAAATTGCGTTATTTTTTAATCTTTACATTTTAGTTTTTGATTGCTCGGATTTGACCGCAAATTAAAGACAAATAAATATCAAAAATGAAAAATTGGATTGCTTTTAACTCGTATTGTGTCCCAATTTTTAATTTCTAATTTTTAATTTTTAATTCAAAAATGCAATTAACTTTTAAAACGATTGATTTACAACTAAAACATACCTTCACCATTGCTACGGTGTCAAGGACTTTTACCCCCGTGGTGTTGACTCAAATCAGGCATGAAGGCAAAGTCGGTTTTGGTGAAGCCTCGATGCCGCCCTACATCGGAGAAGACCATGAAACAGCTTCTTTGTTTTTAGAAAAAGCGGAAAAAATTATTGCGAAATTAACGTATCCCTTTGATATTCAATCAGTTATGAAAGAAGTAGATGCTTTATCCGTGGGCAATAATGCCGTAAAAGCCTCGGTTGATATTGCGCTACATGACTTGAAAGGGCAGTTAGAAAACCGACCCGTTTGGGAAATGTTTGGCACAAATCCAGCCACAATGCCCATCACTTCTTTTACGATTGGGATAGACACCCCCTCAGTATTGCGCCAAAAAGTGGCTGAATCAGATGGGTTTAAAATCCTGAAAATCAAGTTGGGTTCTTCGGATGATAAAGCCATTATTCAGACCATTCGAGAAGTAACCGACAAGCCGCTTTACGTGGATGCGAATCAAGGTTGGAAGGACAAACACGAGGCTTTGGAGATGACGCATTGGCTCAAAGAACAGGGCGTTTTGATGATTGAACAGCCCATGTTGAAGACCGATTTAGACGGAAATGCCTTCGTTACTGAGGGGTCGCCGTTGCCGACTATTGCCGACGAATCATGTCAAAGGTTGGCAGATATTCCGAGGTTAAAAGGTGTTTTTCACGGCATAAACATCAAATTAATGAAGTCCACGGGCTTAAATGAAGGTTTTAAAATGCTTCAATTGGCTCGTTCATTGGGTCTGAAAGTGATGATTGGTTGCATGAGCGAGACGAGTTGCGGGGTTTTAGCGGCGGCTCAAATTGCGCCACTTTGTGATTTTGTTGATTTGGATACCACTTGGTTGATAACGAATAATCCATTTGAAAATCTTGCATTGAAGGACGGTATTATTCAATTGTCGCATCGAGCGGGTCTGGGTTTGGAGGAATGTAGCGGCTGATTTATCTGCCGCAGGGCAAACTAATTTCGGGTATAAGTTATTGAAAATGAATGTGTTATAAATTTTTGCGGCAGATAAATCAGCCGCTACAAAAAACAAACTATGGCTTTAATAGAAAACACATCTTACACGCCCCCGCCTTTTTTAATCGGCCGACATCTCCAAACCATAGTGCCAACACTGCGTAAAGTGACGGATGTACCATATATACGAGAGCGCATAGAAACGCCCGACGGCGATTTTTTGGATTTGGATTGGCTGAAAAACAACAACCGAAAATTGTTGGTTTTGACCCACGGCTTAGAGGGTAATTCCGCCCGACCTTATATTATGGGCATGGCGAAACATTTTGCGGCTTTGGGATGGGATGTTTTGGCTTGGAATTGTCGGTCGTGCAGTGGCGAACTGAATCGTTTGTTTCGACTTTATAATCATGGAGATGTGGATGATATTGCTTTGGTGATTAATCATGTAGCACATAACTATGACGACATTGCTTTGGTGGGTTTCAGCATGGGTGGCAATATCAGTTTGAAATATGCGTCGGTTTGTCCGCACCCCTCAGTATCAAAGGTCGTTTCGTTTTCTGCGCCGTTGGAAATGCGAAGTGCCACGGCGGCATTGGAAAAGTGGGATAATTGGGTCTATCGGTATCATTTTCAAAGAAATTTGTTGCCCAAACTGAAAAGAAAAGCACAACTTTTCCCTCAAAAACTCGATTACGATTATGTTTTAAAAAATATAAACAATTGGGAATTTCAATTGCACACTTTCTTTTGTGTGATGAATGATTATAAAGATTTAGACGATTTTTATGAGCGAGGTTCAGCCTTAAATTACATCCCCGAATTGAAGATAAAAACCTTGATTGTACAGTGCGAAAACGACCCCATGTTGTCGCCGCTTTGTTTCCCCAAAGATTTAGCCCGCAAACATGCGTTCATTGATTTGGAGATTTTGAGAGAAGGCGGGCATTGTGGATTTCCTTTAAAAAACAATAAAAATGGTTCTTATGCGGAGGGTCGGGCTGAATTATTTTTAAATGAAAAGTAGTGTTTTTTTATTTAATATGAAAATGTAATTAGAAAGTATCCCCTCAGTATTTTTAATAAAAAATGGTTAAAACCTTTGTAACCCAATAATTTTTCCTTTCTTTTGGCTTTACGAATGATAGAATTAAAATTTAGGAATAAAATCTCTTTATAAACGAAAATTAAATTAAGAAAAAAACAATTGCATTATGGGTAATTTATGGGTTAAGAAACCACTTAAACAAATTTTAGAACAAGCCGCAGACGGAGAAAAAAGTTTGAAAAGAACTTTAGGTGCTGTGAACCTTGTTGCTTTGGGCATTGGCGCTATCATTGGTGCAGGCTTGTTTGTTCGGACGGCTTCGGCGGCTACGGAAGCGGCTGGTTCAGCGGTTACAATTTCATTCATCGTTGCAGCCATTGGTTGTGCCTTTGCGGGTCTTTGTTACGCCGAGTTTGCGTCATCAATTCCCATTTCGGGCAGTGCGTATGCTTATGCTTATGTGACGATGGGCGAGTTAGTGGCTTGGATTATCGGATGGGCTTTAATCATGGAATATGCTTTGGGTGCAGCCACCGTTTCTATTGCGTGGAGTGAATATCTGAATAAACTCTTGGGCGGGGCAATTCCTTATGAATTTAGCCATTCGCCCTTAGAATCAATAGTCGTAAATGGCGTTTCACATTCGGGCATTTTGAATGCACCCGCTTTAATCATTTTGTTGTTATTGACTTTATTATTGATAAAAGGTACGGAAGAATCGGCAAAAGTGAATGCGGTTATTGTGTTTTTGAAAGTAGCGATAGTATTGGTTTTCATTGTTTTAGGATGGGGTTACATCAAGCCTGAAAACCATGTTCCTTACATGATTCCAGACAATTATCCCGATCATGAGGGCTTTTTTAAGCATGGAGTTGGAGGCATTTTTAGAGGTGCAGCCATCGTTTTCTTTGCCTTTATTGGTTTTGATGCGGTGTCAACAACGGCTCAAGAAGCGAAAAACCCTGCGAAGGATATGCCTATTGGTATCTTAGGTTCATTGGCGGTTTGTACAGTTTTATACATCCTTTTTGCCCACGTTTTAACGGGCGTAGCGCATTGGTCAGAGTTCAAAACGGCAGGTAAAGAAGCCTCTGTTGCTTATGCAATTGATACCTATATGACAGGTTATGGTTGGTTAGCGAAATTGGTTACAGTAGCAATTTTGGCAGGTTTTTCATCCGTTATTTTGGTAATGTTGATGGGTCAATCTCGAGTGTTTTATTCTATGTCAAATGACGGATTGTTACCGAAAGTGTTTGCTGAATTACATCCCAGATTTAGCACACCATATAAGTCAAATTGGATAGTATTTGCTTTTGTGGGTCTATTTGCAGCTTTCATTCCTGGCAGTTTAGCAGGAGATTTAACGTCATTTGGAACGCTATTGGCTTTCGTTTTGGTGTGCATCGGTGTTATAGTTTTGAGAAAAACTGACCCCGATTTACCACGCCCATTCAGAGCACCAGCGGCAACATTAGTAGGTGTTTTAGGTGCTATAATTTGTACAGTATTGATATTAAGTTTAGATATTGTTACCCAAATGACGGCATTTGGTTGGATGGCATTGGGCTTAGTAATCTATTTTGGATATAGCCGTTATCACAGTCATTTGCAGAAATAAATTTTATCAAAAGAACAGCAAAATACTGAGGGGGTCGCAACACAACGTTGTGACCCCTTCGATATATCCACCTATCCAAATGAGGTTATATTTTAGAAAAGTGAGATTTTAAAATTTTGACAAATAAAATTATATCACAATTTAATCAAAGTGACTATTGGTCAGGTAAAGCGTTGTAACCATCTTTGCACCGTAAGTTAGCTTTTTTTGTGTTCATTATATCGAACACAAGATATGGTGTTTTTTGTATTTAGGTCTTGCGCTTTTGCGACAAGACTTTTTTTATGATTGCTAATGAGCTTTTCTTTTAGGGACATTGAAATAATAAAGTATCACAGCAATTTCTTGAAATACTGAGGGGGTAACTCTTTTACGAATTACCCCCTTTTTGTATTTATTAAATTGTTTCCTTTGTAGGCGAAATAGCTTTTTAAACTACCCATACATAGCCACCATCACTCGTGCCATTTCCACCTTTATTTTTGTGACTTTTTTGGATAACATTTCTGCAAATAAACATTTTCGGTCTTTTTTTAAATTAATAAGATTCGTTTTTAGATAGGGATTATCTCGCTTTTTAAGCCGAAAAATTAACTTGTGTAAAAATAGCAAAATGATTGATATTCAGAAACTTTTTACCAATACAATGTCACATATTTTTTTTTAATAACAAAAGCATAGGCCGTTTTGCAAAAGAAAATAGTGGAAATAATGACTTTAAGAACGCACAATAAAATCAGATATTGCGGGATGAATGTCTATATATTGCGCTTAAATTAATGACCTTTCGTTGATTGATGACCTATCTGAGCAACTCGTTATGCTGTGTCACACTAACAATTCTTATTTTAAATTTTCTTAATCTAAAATAAAAAAACAAATTGTCAGATAGGCTTCAATCAAAAAACAAAGTAGTTTATGTATTGATTTGGATGTAAAACCTCAATCGTTTGACGTTTTTTGAAGCGTAAACAAAGAGGTAAATACAAGCTAAAAGAACTGTTCAATATTGTACTTGAAATCTTAAAAAATGTATTTGAAATGAAAGATAATTTTCAGTTTTAAATAAAAAAAAGCTGCCTCAGGATTTCAATTTTTTTCACGAATGAAAATCTGCATATCACACCTTCGGCAGCCTCAATTGATTCAAACTATTTCAAGCATTCTTTTGTATTAAATTGAAACAGTGACAAATGTTATCATTTTTGTCATTTCAACGTCACAAATATCCAATAACTACACTCTTTAAAAAAATAATAAAAGTAAGCATTGATGAAATGCTTTTTTTTATACCTGAAACTAAATTAAAAGTAAATTAAAGGCATTTGCAATTTGTATTATAAATAATCAAGATGACTATTGTTGTGCTTTATATGTCGCCGTAACTTTGCACACAAATCGGAAAGTCAATGAATGTTAGAAATAATGTAAAAACGATACTCATAGATGATGACCTCAAAGGACGGAAAGCCATAGAGGGTTATATGAGTAAGATAGAAGAGCTTGAAGTGTCGGAAGTTTTTGATGACACTCAAAGTGCGTATAAATTTATGACGCAAAACGTGGTTGAACTAATTGTTATCAATAGTGAAATAAAGGAGACCAATAGCGCAGATTTTTTGAAGAAAATTGACGAAAATATTGCTGTTGTTTACCTTCATTCTAACCTTGATGTTCAACAATTGGATGTTGATTCTGCCTCTGTAAATTATCTTTTCAAAACTACCTTGAATTTACCTAAATTTAAAAAAGCCATTGAAAAAGCAAATATTTACATCAAAACTTCAAACACTTTACGGCAAATACCTATGGAATATAACTTTAATAAAAATTATTTTTTTGTAAGAGAAAATCTTGTTAGCTATAAATTAAAGTATGAGGATGTATCGCATATTAGTGCGTTGGAAAATTACATAAAAATACATACTTCGCAAAAAACACACATGGTTTTATCAACCCTGCGGCAATTTGAGCAAAGCATTAATGACAATCCTTTTTTTCGAGTGCATCGTTCTTTTATTATCAATTTTGATTATGTTTCAACCATTGCTAAGGACGTTATTACACTCACAAATGACATTCAAGTGCCGATTGGCGAACAATATAAAAAAGACCTTGAGGCTATTTTTATGACAGAAAAAACAATAAAACGTTAGAACTTACTTTCAAGTAGTTTTTAACGTTTCACTTTCACACCTTTAAACAAATATTATTGCGTTTGAAGCGATTGATTATAATTAAGCTCTTCCCATTTTTTTTTGCAATTACTAAACTCATCAAGTTGTTTAAAAAGTTTCTTAAAACTGCCCAATAATTTCAACAAAACTAAATCCTAATGATTTAAAGTAATTAAACATGGCACCCCCTCAGTATTTCGCTCCAAAAGCATCAAATACTGAGGGGATTTTTTATTTTTGGCAGTCGTTTATCAGTTTGCTAAAAATATCCGACCTATTTTCATGAATAAATATTACAGAAATTGGCTCATTCAAGCACCCATTGGCTTGGTGATTATTGGCTTTGGTGCTTGCTTGATTGCAGAAGCGGCAATGGTAAAATATTCGGGCGGTTCGTGGTTTTGGTACGGCACTTTTGCGTTGGTTGTTTTCAACAGCGGCTTGTGTATTTTTGGGAATTCGATACTGCATCGGGTGCGTTACGAGCAAGGGTTGCAAAATGAAAAGTAGATTTTTTAAATAAAAATTACCTCTTTTCTTACCAAATAATCATCTTTGCGCAAAATTAGGTCAAAGTAAGAATTATGAAAAAAGTAGGTATTTTAGGCGGTGGACAATTGGGCAAAATGCTCTGTTTGGCAGCCGCTGATTGGGATTTAGAGATTTATGTGATGGATACTGAGGGGTGTCCTGCGCAACCTTTTTGCAAGCATTTTGTAGCGGGCGACATCAAAAACTACGACGATGTGCTGCGTTTTGGTCAATTGGTAGATGTTTTGACCATCGAAATTGAACACGTTAATTCGGAAGCACTTCACGCTTTGGTGGCAGAAGGTAAAACCGTTCACCCCAATCCAACAGCTTTAGATTTGATAAAAGATAAAGGACTTCAAAAGACTTTTTATGCTGAAAATGAGTTTTTAACATCAAAGGTTTTTTATTATGAAGATAAAAAATCGGTGCTTGAAAATATTTTCTACCCCTCAGTTTGGAAGTCTCGAAAGGGCGGATACGACGGCAAAGGCGTGTTTATTTTAAGAGCAGAAACGGACTTAGAAAACCTACCCGACGAACCCTGTATTTTAGAAGAATTGGTCAATATTGATAAAGAAATTTCGTTGTTAGCGTGTCGAAACGAAGGAGGACAAGTCAAAATTTATCCGTCGGTAGAAATGTTTTTTGATCCCAAAGCCAACTTGTTGGATTTGCAGCTTTGCCCGTCAGGCATTTCAGAAAAAATAGAAGAACGAGCGCAAGACATAGCCAAAAAATTGATTAAAAAACTCAACATTTGCGGTCTTCTTGCCGTTGAAATGTTTTTTACAAAAGGCGGTCAATTACTCATAAATGAAGTTGCACCACGCCCACACAACAGCGGGCATCACACGATTGAAGCCATTGAAACGTCACAGTTTGAGCAACATTTGAGAGGTATTTTGAATTTGCCTTTGGGTTCTACAAAACTACGTGTGCCTTCTGTTTTAATCAATTTAGTAGGCGCAGAAGGGCATGAAGGCGATATGAAGGTTGAAGGCATGGAAAAAGCTCTAAATACTGAGGGGGTGCATGTTCATCTTTATGGCAAGAAAAAAACAAAACCTTTTCGGAAAATGGGACACGTCACAGTGCTGCATAAAGACCTCAAAAAAGCGTTAGAAAATGCGATTTTTATCAAACGAAATTTAAAAATAATCAGTCATGAATAAGCAAACAACTGCCCTTTTATCGTCGTTATTAATTGCCTTTGTCGTCGGCAGAAATATCTTAGAACCGAACAAAACGACTTGGCATTATGTTATGATTGGCTTAGGAATGGCCATATTAACTTATAATGGTTATCAGATTTATCAAAGTAGAAAATAAATTTTAGTTGTAGGGTATAGTTCCCATTTGGTGTATTTACACACTGTTTTAGCTTCGCTAAAATGCGTACTAAGAAAAGGACTAAACGGGTTGAACTAATTTTATCAAATAGCAATTTTGAAAAAATTCTATTTGAAAAAATTAGTTCAACCCGAAAGGAAAAACTTGCAAGCACGCCTTTTGTACGCAGTACAAAACAGTGAGTGTAAAGTGCAAAAGTCGAATTATTAACTTTTAACAATAAAAAAGCATAAAGAAAATTATGAAAGTCGTACACGTAAGTATTATCATGGGCAGCGATTCGGATTTACCCGTTATGAAGCAAGCCGCCGAAATGTTAGAAGAGTTAGGAATTCCTTTTGAAATGACATTTGTGTCAGCCCATCGCACACCCGACCGTCTTTTTGCTTTTGCGAAAGAGGCGCATACACGGGGCGTGAAAGTTGTCATTGCAGGTGCAGGTGGTGCGGCTCATTTACCGGGCATGGTGGCAGCATTGTCCCCTTTGCCTATTATAGGTGTGCCAATCAAAGCATCCAATTCAATTGATGGTTGGGATTCAATTTTGTCAATTCTTCAGATGCCGAGTGGCGTGCCAGTGGCTACGGTGGCGTTGAATGGTTCAAAAAATGCAGCTATTTTGGCAGCACAAATTTTGGGCGCAAATGATAAAGTCATTCAAGATAAAGTGATTGCTTATAAGGCTGAGTTGGCGAATGAAATCACCCGCAAATATGAGCATTTGGCTCGCATTGGTTATGATAATTATGGTAAGGATTTTTAAGTAAGTGCAAGGGCAAAATTAGTCGAAAAGTAAATATAAAAGCCGTTTCTGTAATAGAGACGGCTTTTTTTGTTGAAAATACTGCGGGGTGATAATTAAGTTAATCCCGAACAGACGAATTTAGATTATTAACCGCTAAATTAGGAATTTGTAAACACATAAATTAATAATTTTCACAAAAAATCTTAATTTTTGGTTCAAAGAGTATCCTTTTTTTGAGCATGAAGTGACAAATCACAACTTACGATTGCACATCTTTCCGAAAATACTCTTTACTTTGTCTTTATTATTTTCAAATATTTTAAAAACAAGATTCTTCTCAAATGAAAAAATTATTTTTTACAATTTTCTCCGCATTGTGTCTTTTTGGTTTCGTCGGTTGTTTGGACATCGTTGAGGAACTGACAGTGAACAAAGATGGTAGCGGTCACTACGTCAGTACGTTAGATGCCGTCAAAATGTCGGAGCAAATGGCACTCTTTGCGTCTATGGATTCGACGGGCGAAATGATACCGAAAATGAAAAACACGATGGATTCAAGTTTTTTAGTCACGAGTTTAGCGATAAAAGAAATAAAGGGTATTTCTAATTTTAATTTAGATACTTCAAAAGCGTATGTCTATATTATCAGTTACGATTTTAAAGATATTGAAACGCTAAACAAGGCTCTCGGTGCGGGCAAAGGAGCTGAACAGCAAAAAATTTACGCTTGGGAAAAGGGTAAAATTACCCGTAAAGACGTACCCCTCAGTGTTGGTGACTTAAATCTGCAAGACGATTCTCAAAAAGAAATGATGAAAGGCTTTATGGCAGACATGAAGTATAAGGTGATTTATAATCTTCCCGGAAAAGTGAAAAACGCAACCAATAAAAGTTTTGTGCTTTCTGAAGATAAAAAAATATTAAAACTCGATACTAATTTTAGCGACATTATGGACGGCAAAATAAAGTTAGGGGGTGAAGTGAGTTATAAATAATTTACGTTTTAATTCTACTTTGGTTAGCTAATTCTACTTTGGCACTTTACTGTAAGGCGTTAAAAAAAAATAATCTACCCAACTTAGTCATTCTATTTCTTTTACTCTGCGTTAAATCCTTTTTAAATAATCCATTATTTCTCAAAAAATTTGTCTTGATTAAGGAAATATAAAGACCAATTTGGGTATATTATTTTTTGTTTAACGCCTAATAATTATTATTTTATCAAAGTTTCAAGATTTTTAAATTCTTCTTTAGCGTGGCGATGATTCGATATTTGTTTATTTTTACTAAACATAAAAGTTAAAATAAACCAATCTGTTAAGCCTATAACTTTCTTTTTAAAACCTATTTTTAACTCATGCGTAACGAGTGTTCCGTTTGGCGTTTCGTCAAAAGTAAGTGATAAATAAATGGGTATAAAATATTGGGCTTTCATCACAATTCTATGATTTTCAACCAATTCCATGACTTCCCAACTGTATTTCACTTTAAGTTTATCCATTTTTTCACTGAAAAAGAAGACGCTTCCCAAAATGTCTTTTGTTTCTTTAATGATTTTAAAGTCTTTATGCTCTGTTGGATGCCAAGCAATGTATTTGGCTTTGTCCAAACTGAACATAAATCCATAAATCTGTTTCGGTTTTTTGCCCAAAACCTCAATTTTAGTTACATGATTTGTCATCGTATGTACGTTGAGTGTTGCCAATAAAAAACTATTGATAACATTTTTTGATATATATATTTGAAAAGCTATTTTACAAATCCCGCTTGTGAGGTATTCAATTATATTAAAAAATCAGCGTATTCAGCGTACTCAGCGGCTCAATATACTCATCTGAAATTGGTTTTGGTATATCAATGCGATTCTCTCGACACATCATCGCCTGATTTGCCGACCAAAAAATCAAAATCGGCACCCACATCGGATTGCATCACGGCATTCACATAAAGTTTGACATAGCCCCTTTGATACCCCAAATCAATTGGCTTCCAAACACTTCTTCTACGGTCTAATTCTTCATCGCTGACGTGCAAATGGATGTATCTTTTGTCAACATCCACCTCAATCATATCACCATTTTGAACCAACGCCAGATTGCCGCCAACTGCCGATTCGGGCGTGGCGTGTAGGAAAACCGTGCCGTAAGCCGTGCCACTCATGCGGGCATCCGAAATGCGCACCATGTCTAAAACACCTTGTAACAACAACTTTTTTGGCAGTGCCATATTGCCGACTTCGGGCATTCCGGGATAGCCTTTTGGCCCTACGTTTTTTAGAACCATGACGCAGGTTTCGTCAATATCCAAGTCGGGTAAATCAATGCGGGCGTGATAATCTTCGATGGTTTCAAACACCACGGCTCGACCTTTGTGCTTCAATAAATGCTTGGAAGCGGCAGACGGTTTTATGACCGCCGCACACAAATTTCCCCGCACAACGGCGATGCCTCCCTCAGTCAAAATCGGGTTTTTGCTTGGCGAAATGACATCTTCGTTCCAATTTTGCGCATTTTCGCTGTTTTCTACCAAACTTTTGTTATTGACCGTGATGGTGCTGTGGAGGTGTTCCCGCATCTCTTTTATCACCACGGGCAGACCGCCAGCGTAGTAAAAATCTTCCATGAGGTATTTTCCAGAAGGCATCAAATTGAGGAGGAAAGGCATTTTTGAGCCTATTTTATCGAAATCATCTAAGGTCAAATCAACGCCGATCCGACCCGCAATTGCCAACAAATGTATCACAAAATTAGTCGAGCCACCCACGGCGGCGTTCATCATAATAGCGTTTTCAAAAGCCTCTCGATTCAAGATTTGAGACATCCGCAAATCCTCTTTCACCATGTCCACGATGCGCATACCCGTCATGTGCGCCATGACTTTTTTGCGAGAATCCGCCGCTGGAATCGCCGATGCGCCAGGCAGCGTCAAGCCCAAAGATTCCGCCATGACCGCCATCGTGGAAGCCGTGCCCATTGTGGCGCAATGTCCGATGCTTCGATTCATGCAAGATTCCGCTTCTTCGAGTTCTTCATCCGACATTTTACCCGTTTTGTGGGCTTCATCGAACCGCCAAATATCGGTTCCCGAACCTATCGCTCGCCCTTGAAAACGCCCGTTGAGCATGGGGCCGCCCGTGACTACAATCGTGGGCAAATCCACGCTCGCCGCACCCATGATGAGCGAAGGCGTGGTTTTATCGCAGCCCGTCATCAACACAATGCCGTCAAATGGGTTGGCTCGGATGCTTTCTTCAACGGTCATGGAGGCCAAATTGCGGTACAACATCGCCGTTGGGCGTATCAACGTTTCGCCCAAAGACATCACGGGAAACTCCAACGGAAATCCACCCGCTTCATAAATCCCGTTTTTGACCGACTGCGCCAACTCTCGAAAATGCGCATTGCAGGGCGTAACTTCCGACCACGTGTTGCAAATGCCAATGACGGGTTTGCCCTTGAATTGATGCGGCGGAATGCCTTGATTTTTCATCCAAGAGCGATAAATGAAGCCGTCTTTTCCTGATTTGCCAAACCAATTGCGGCTGCGCTGTTTGGGTTTATTTTCGTTTGCCATGTTTGATTTTTTTGTTTTAATGTGCCTCTTGACTTACTTAAAATTTATCAGATTGCACATAAGCTTCAATAACCTTCATTTCACCTTCTTTTCCTTTATAAAAATTGCCGTGTTCCATCCCTAAAACACCTTTGAACCCTTTTTCATGAATGTGCTTAAATAAATTTTTATAATTTACTTCACCCGTGGTAGGTTCACAACGAGCTGGTTCATCGCCAACCTGAAAGTAAGCGATTTCGTCCCAACACAAATCCATATTATATGTAATATGTCCTTCGTTGCGCTGCATGTGCCACATGTCGAAAAGGATTTTACATGAAGGGCTATTTACGGCTTTGCAGAGGGCGTAAGTTTGGTCAGAATAACGCATGAACAAATCAGGTGTATCGCTCAAAGGTTCTAAAACCATGACTAAACCATGCGGTTCAAAAATGGCGGAGGCTTGACGTAGGCTTTCAATGACATTACCCGTTTGGATACCCATCGGTAGGGAACGATCGAAATTACCTGGCACCACGGTCATCCACTTAGCGTTGACTCTTTTGGCTACCTCAACCGCTTCTTTGCATGTTTTGAGAAATTTTTCACGCCATTCTTGCTTGCCAGAAGTCAAAGTTGTGTTAGGAGGCCAACCATCGAAGTTGACAACAAAAACGCCCATTGTCATGCCGAGTTTTGTCATTGTTTCCCCTATTTTTGTTTGCAATGCGGGCGTTCGACCCATCATTCCGTTGTCTTCCATGGCCATAAAGCCATTGTTAGCCATGAATTTTAATTGGTCTATCTCGTCCTTGCCAGCCGAATTCTCAAACATACCAAAATGCGGTGCGTATTTAAGTTTAAAGGTATTTTTAGTAGGGCTTTCAAGATTAGTTGCCGTTGCGGATTGGGTAATTAAAGAAGTTGTAGCGGTTGCTAAAGATAGATTTTTTACAAAATTTCGACGATTCATAGCATTGTTTTTTATGGTGAATAAAATTAGTTACCTTTTTTAGTTTTTATCAAAAGTTAAAGCTACAATTTTCAAATTTAATTTTCCAAAAAAAAAGCCCCCTCAGTATTTTCGGCTTTTAAAGGGCTAAAATACTGAGGGGGTCATTACAAAATTTAATTTTTTGATTTATTCAATCAAATGATTCAGCAAATCATCTTCTACTTCATTATCGTCATTGTAACGCGTGATGTCTTGCCAAGCGTAATAAATTGAGCAATAAAAGGCGGGAACAGTCGCCAATAATCCTAAGAGAAGTGGTAATGCACTCACGATTAAAATTATAATCCAAACAATCAAGAAAATAATGTGAGAAAATATACTTTGTGAAACGGTTTTTACGCTTGCAACTATCGCATCCCAAGCCGTCATTTTATCGAAAACGATGAATAAAGCGGCGTAAATAACGAATACAGAGAACAACATTATGGCCAAAGCATATAAGAAAATGTATAAAACACCGAAGCCTTTAATTAGGTCTGAGATGGCTTCTGGATCTTGTAAATCAATCGCACTGCTGTCGAAACCGTAACT
>JAYTMW010000082.1:0-8441 GCA_043728105.1 Saprospiraceae bacterium
CTTTATTATATAAAACTATACCAAATATAGATAACCCAATGATGTTATGTCACAAATTTGTTATTTTTTTTTAAAATAGGATAAAAACGTATTTTTACATAGGTTTTTATTAAATTAAATTTTTGTTATTATAATTAAATTATTTGATAAATCTATCAAATAATTGATTTCAAATTATAACGTAGATAAATTGTTGAATTATTTTTGCACTCAAAATCTAAAAATCTCTTTTATGAAAACCAAACACTTATTGATTGCCCTCTTTTTAATGTTGGCGGGGTCCCTCAGTATTTTTGCTCAAAAAAAGCAAGCGAAGACCGACAGCAATGATAAAAAATTAACGGTAGTGGTTGACACAAAAGATGGTAGCCGCTTCGTTGGTAAATTCATCGAACGCAGAGCCGACACGGTTGTGTTGCAAACCGAAACGATGGGGCTTATTTATTTGGCAGAATCTCAAATAAAAAGCATTGATGAAGTCGGGAAAATTAGAGAAGGAAGCTCAAATCCTTCGTGGTTCAGAAATCCTTATGCTACACAAGGGGTGTTTTTTCCAACGGGCATTGGTTTAAAAAAAGGAGAAGGCAATTATCAAAATTTGATGGTCGGTTTTAATAGCGTTCACTATGGCATAACCGATAATTTTTCGATTGGTGGCGGTTTAGAAATTATCACTTTTGCAATTACAGGAAAGCCTGCAGTTGTTTATTTTGAACCAAAATTGTCATATAGTTTTACCGAAAATGTTCATGTAAGTGGAGGCACTTATCTTTTTGCAGGTGGTTTCGATACCAATTTGGGAACAGCGGCTTTGCCATTTGCCAACCTTACTTATGGCAATCGAGATAATAATATTACTATCGGTACGTATTTCTCAACAAACGGTGGACAACTTTTTTTATTGGGCGGGCATGTGCGCGCCGCTCGAAAATTTAGCTTTATAGGTGAGATTTATATTGGAGATGGTTCTACCCTCATAACATTAGGCGGACGTTTTATGACAGAAACCTTCAACTTGAATTTTGGTCTATTTACACCTAATACGCTTGGCTCAAGGAATGAAGTTTTTGCAATTCCTTATATTGGTTTTACTATTCCTTTTGGACATAAGGATAAATAGTTGATATGCCACAACTTGACGCAGTTTCAACTCTGCCCATTACCCACAAGTTTCCGTTAAGAAAAAAGTGTCATTGCGAGGAGGAACGACGAAGCAATCTGTTAGTTTTCGCTCGATTTCTTTCTCCAAATTTCTTATCCTCGTTCAATGAATGTACTATTTCTACTTAATTCTTAGAAGAGAATCGTAAGTCAAATGACAGATTGCTTCGTCGTGCCTCCTCGCAAAGACACATTAATTTTAGTTCTTGAACTTTCGGGTAATTAACAAAGTTTGGAACTTGCTTCAAATTATTGCCTTCATTTTTTGACAATTCTAAACTCCACTCTACGATTCATTTGACGGGTTTCTTCCACATCATTAGACGCAATGGGCTGCGTAGAACCAAAGCCATTGGCACTCAATCTTTTGGCTTGGATGCCGTTGCGGGTCAGATATTCCATCACTTGGTTGGCACGGCGGCGGCTCAAAGTCATGTTATAGTTTACATCGCCCACGTTGTCGGTGTGTCCGATGATTTCAATTTCTAAGGTCGGATTTTCAATTAAAATATAAACCAATTTATCCAATTCTACATTCGAGCGTGAGAGCAATTCGGAACGGTCGGTATCAAAAAAGATGTCTTTTAGGCGAATCACTTTGCCCATTTCAAGCGTTTGTTTTCTCAAATCATCGTCTTTTACAGGCACATTTACGACAGGGTCAATCTTCCGAACCGACACATCATCAATGTAATAATAGCCAAAAGTGAGTGGGGAAACCGAAGTGGCGTTTACAGAAGTTGTTTGATTGTCTTCAAAAAAATTGCCGATAATCATCCATTCCGCTTCGGTTTGGGACGTGAATTGCGCCGTAAATTTCGTCCAACTACCGCCTTCGGCAGTCAAAACGCTTTCGGACTTCACTTGTGGCGTAAATTCAAGGCGTGATTCCGTTTTTACATTCAATTTTTTATCTGAAAAATAAGCCCCTAAATTATTCACTCGAATTGAACCCGCAAGATGTGCCACGTAAAAATCCACTTGATATTTTTGACCCGCCACCAAAGGCTCTTTCATCTGAATCTGGACATACTCACGGCAATGCGGCTTGCCCGTGCCACACCCATAAACCGTGATGCCCGCCATGCTCTGCCCACCGTGCGGAGTCTGTTTACCAAACCCTTTTTCAGACCACGTTGCAGGCACTCGCACCCGTCCACCATACACATCAGGCGAGGCAATGGTCGGTGAGTTCCACATTTTAATGACATCATCGAAATCCGTACCTTTATAGTACCAACCGATTGGGATACCACCAAAATCTTCAAAACCTGCATTGGGAACAATATTCTGATGCCCCCCCTCAGTATATTGAGCAAAAAGGAGAGAATTTACCGTAAGAATGGATATGACGAGTAAATAACGCATGGGTGTCTGTTTTAGTTAAAGACTTATTTAGTTTTTGTTCAAAATAAAATTATATAAGTCTTTTACAATTTTCAAACCATACCGAGTACATTAATTTTAGTAATTTTGATTGAGCCTATAAATTTAATGTCTAAATAGTTGGTAATCAAGTTTTTAGGGGAATTTGTGAAACGGTTTGGCTAAATAAATTGTAAAACTTTTTTCCAAAACGTAAATTATATTGTGTTTATGCTAAAATGAGGTTATTTTAACAACAGTGACTATTTTAAACCTATTTTATAGAAAGGAATAGCAATAGAATCAATATCTTAAAAAAAAACGCACCTAATTTTAAACCTAAAAAGGCAATCCATCATCTATTTGACTCGGAGGTATCTGTCTAAGGTGTCCATAATTTCCTACTTTATCAATATCAAAATCAATATTTGCCTTGATGATTAATTCTTGTATTCCTTTTTGAGTTATTAATTCTGGAATTTTTAATACGAATGCTGTAAAATTTGGAACATAATACAACTCTTCCGAACTGAACCCAACAATATTGCTTTTCCCATCATTCCTTCCTAAACCTGATAAGAAATCAGTAATATATAACTCAAAAAATATTCCTGTTGGCTCTATTAAGTTTAAAGAAAAAGCTACATTAATAGTAAGTATATTATCTTCATATAATCGAGTACCTGCAACATGAATAGAAGGAAAATAAAACTTTTCAAGTGATTCTGCGGCTTCGGTATCTGTCGGTTCTGGTGTCGCAAATTGTTCAGACATATGCCCTAAGCCTCCAATGAAAAACACAATGTTTTCATTTTCGTTAATATCGGTGTAATCATATTGCCTTAAATAACAAGCATAGTCATTTGGAATTTCTAAGTTTTTGACAATTTGCTCCACTTGCCACTGAGTTATTTCATCTTGCGATTGAAGTTTTATATTTGTTTTTGTATTAGGCAAAAGCGTCAAATCTTCGACTATTTTTTTAATTTCCATTGCTTTTAATTTAAATAAATGTTATTGAGTCTCCTTTGATTGTATTATTTCTCGCATAGAGAAAGAAACATGTAAAGTCGTTATCAGCTCAAATTGCTTTATTTCTATCTGTAATTTACTTTAACAAAGAAACCAAACGCCCTTCACTGAACACACTCAAAGGCAAAAACGCTCTGCCATTCCATTCACCAAAAACAGAAATAGGTTTGCCACCACTCAATGCCAATAACTTCCAACCAAAATCGGTATGCGTATTAGACCCCTCAGTATTTTTCACCAAAGGCAATATTTTTTTATTTGTATCAATTAAAAAAAATATTTCTTCGGAAAAAACAGGCGTAACCTGTGCCAACAAAGCAGGATAAACCGACAACCACGGATTAAGCGACAATGCCGTCGAATAGATTTCAAAAAAATGTATAAAATCTTGATAGCCAACGATTTGTGAAAAAGGGTGCCCTGTATCAATCGCCTTTGTAACCACCCGCAAAGGATAAGCCGACGGATAAAAAACGACCTCCGTGCGATAGGTATAACCACTTAACCAAGCCGAACCAAAGCCCATGCTGCCAAAAGCAAAGTCCAAAACCAAAACCGTTTTGCCCGACTCTCGCCCCCGCAACCACACCTTACGGCTCGTCAAATTATCCTCCTCCGCTTTTTCTATTTGACCCAAAACCAACCAGTCATCTTTCACACCTTCTTGGCTCAATAAATCTTCTTTTTTAACAAAAACACCCATTTGCGCCATAATTTCATTTTGCAAATCCTCATTCAATCGCTCAAAATTTTTAAAAGCCTTGGTCATCAAATAAAGCGAACCCATTTCTTCCAAAAGCCTTTCGTACCAATCTTCGGGATAAATGGTTTTAAACGAAGCCCAACTTTTGATGCGTTTGCTCAATCCTCCCAACTTTGCATCCACCATACGAGCCGCAAAATCTTGAAAATACTGAGGGGGTGCTTGTTCAAGTGCGGCAAGTCCTTCACGCAAAATATCCAAAAGTCGGTTTTGCAAATCATCCACACCATCCCGCATGAGGTCAAGGCGTTCCGACCAATTTTTACTTTTTGAGGCTTCACTTTTAGCAATTTGTTCTTCGGTGCGGGGGACAGCCTTCGCCGCTTGTCGTCGGTCACGGGCATCAATCCAATCGGACACGTACTGAGGAGGAGGATTTTTGCCAAAATGGGTCGGATTGTTTTCAGCCGCCAAAAGCAAAAGTGCCAACGCATGTTTGCACGGAAATCGTTTGACGGGGCATGAGCATTTATAGGCGGGGCCATTCATGTCCACCACGGCTCGATAGGGGTCGCCGCCACTTCCGCTACATTCGCCCCACAAAGCACGGTCGTCTCGCTCAATGAAAATCCATTTGCGAGGGTTGGCGAGGGCTTCGGCACGTTTCAAAGTGCTGTCGTCGGGAGCGAGTAAACGGGCAATTTCGAGAGTCATTTTTTTAATTATTAGGTTATTGAGTTATTGGGTTATTGAGTAATAAGTCAGGCGACAGAAATAGTTCGTAATGGATTGATTTTCAATGAATTACGAGAATTTTTCTCTCTAAATAATTTCGTCGAGACTCTTGCATTAAATAAGTTTTAGGAACAATTTCGAGTCCAGCGGACTCGCACAATTGTAGAAAAAACGAGAAAAAATGTTCTCCGAGTCCAGCGGACTCGTACATCGGCTTGCTTATAAATGTACGAGTCCGCTGGACTTGAAATGATTCCGTAAATTTATATATTGGTTATCGAGCAAAATAACTTAATAACCCAATAACTAAATAACTATTAATAATCTTGCGAAAGCGGATGCAGCATCAATTCATCAATAACCACGTGCTTCGGGGCGGTCAAAATATAGAAAATAGCGTCCGCTACATCTCTGTCTTTGAGCCACGTTTCAGCCTTCGGGTCGCCTTGCTCGTGGGTGTGAAAATGCGTATCCACAAGACCCGAATAGACCACCGAAACCTTGATGCCAAACTGTCGAACCTCTTTTCGCAAAGCCATTGAGAAGGCATCTTGCGCATATTTTGACGCACAATAGAGCGAACCACCTGCAAAAACCCGCTTTGCAATGTCCGACGCAATGTTGATAATATGTCCCTCGCCTTGCTCACGCATGTGAGGAATCGCTAATTTTGAATACAAAAAAGTGCCTTTCACGTTGGTATCCATGACAGCATCCCACTCTTCTGCATCAATATTTTCGGCTTGTTTGAAAATGCCAAAACCTGCGTTGTTGACAACCGAATAGATATTGCCAAAGGTATTTTGCAAAGTGCTTATGGCATTTTGAGCCGCCACTTTATCGCCCACATCGCCCACAAAAATCAAGGCTTTTGCGCCAATTTGCTCAATTTCTGCTTTGAGTTGTTCCAATTCGGCTTCGCTGCGAGCCACCAAGCCCAAATTGCAACCCTCCGCCGCCAACATCAAAGCCAAAGCCCGACCGATGCCTTTTGACGCACCCGTGATGAGTATTGTTTTATTTTTTAAAATCATCTTGTTTATGTTTTAATTTTACGCCGACAAGTTAGGAAGTATGAGGGAATTAAAAATTAAAAAATAAGAATTATACTAAGGGGATACACCTTTTGGTTTACGCACATTAGATTTGCCGTATTACATATTTTTTTTAGAGAAATAAGAAAGAGGTAGCTCCGCTAATGCCTAATATTTCGATTAATGAAAAGAATGGGTTGTGTGGGTTTACGGATGCCATGAATAATGCACAAACCCATTCCGTACAATTATTCGAAGTGCTAAGTCAACAGCCCCCTTTACCCCTTTCTTATTTTCATAAAAAAAAATCTAATAGGCAAATCCTAAAATCTCCGAATCATGATTATCACATTTCAACACGCACATAAAAATTATCAAGCTGATTTATCAAAACCAATTGATATATCTATTCCATTGATTTTCAATGCGTTAAGCAATCCAAATGCTTGGTTTTGCCCACCGCCCGAAGCTGAATCTCAAAAATTTGGAGACTATACCATTGCCGTCGAAAACGGTTCAGCCGTCAATTCTATGGGTGTACGTCTTTTTCCACACGGAAATGGCACACATACTGAGGGGGTCGGTCATTTGATGAAACAGGGCGAATGGGTGACGGTGAATCAAGCGTTGACGACTTTTCACAGCATCGCCCGCTTGGTTTCTGTTTTTCCAACTCGATTAGACAATGGTGATAAGGTGATTTTGAAACAACAAATAGAAGATATTTTTGACGACAATGAACCTTTTGAATCCTTAATCATCAGAACGCTACCCAATGATGACTTGAAACCCAAAATGCAATGGAGTGGGACGAATCCTACGTATTTTGTGGATGAAACCTTAGATTTAGTAGTCCAAAAAGGCATCAAACATTTATTGATTGATCTGCCGTCCGTGGATAAAGAAGACGACGGCGGCAAAGTGGCAGCGCACCGTGCCTTTTGGCAATTTTTTGAAGCGAAAAATGAGGAAAATACTGAGGGGCCCCCTTCGAGACAAAATGCAACGATTACAGAAATGATTTACGTGCCAAACCACATCAAAGACGGCTTGTATTTGCTCAATTTGCAAATCCCTTCTTTCGAGTTGGATGCCGCACCGTCTAAGCCTGTTTTGTATGATTTATTTTGATTACGAATTACGAAATTACGAATTATGAGATTTTTGTCATTTCCGAGAACTCAATCTCATAATCTCGTAATTTCTTATTTCTTAAACCACTTATTCTTATCCGCTTTTTGCAACGCCTCTATGCGAGAGTGGACGTGAATTTTTTCATAAATATTACCGATGTGTTTCCGAATTGTGCCGATGCTTATATATAACGTGTCGGCGATTTGCTGATACGATTTTCCTTGCACCCAAAGTTCCAAAATTTCGATTTCTCGGCGGGTCAAATTGTAGTCATTTGTGGGTTCAGTCGCTTGCTCTACAATGGCTACGGGTTGTTTTTTTCTTAAAAGCGTCAACGTTTTTGAAGCAATCGTAGGAGACATGGGTGCGCCACCTTCGAGAGCATCTTCAATGGCGGTAATGATACGGGTAGGTTTGCTGTCTTTGAGCAAATAACCGTCGGCACCCGCTAAGATGGCTTCAAAAATTTTATCCTCATCATCAAAAACGGTAAGCATGATGATTTTTGTATATTTGTTGGTCAAGCGAATGTGCCGCACCGCTTCGATGCCATTCATTTCGGGCATGTCAATATCCATCAAAATGACTTGCGGCACAAGCGGATTTTGCGCTAATTTGTCAAGCGCAATTTGACCGTTGGCGGCCGTCCAAAGTATCTCCAGTTCATCGAAAAGAGACAAACTTTCACGGAGTTGATTGATGAGGTAGGATTTATCATCCACAATAGCAATAGAAATTTTCATTGGTTTTTTAGTCTAAGAATTGGTTTAAAAAATTTGGATTCATAAGTCAAACTTATTTTAGTTGGAAATTTTTTTTAAAACACATAGGCACATAGAACACATAGGCAAGTACACAATTAATTAATTTTCAATTAGTTATAAAATAAATATTTTATACACTATGTGTCCTATGTGCCTATGTGTTAAAAAAAAACTTCACATTATTTTGTATTTTTTCTTACTACAAATCTTCAAAAAAAACGCTCAAAAAAGCTATACGCCATTGTTCGTATTTTGGAAAATAGATTTTGGCGGGAAAACAAGGGTGGTTTTTATGACAACTTCTGTCCCATTTCCGAGGCTCGATTTAATCTCAAAATCAGCCCCAATTTCGATGGCTCGGTGCTTCATGTTGCGCAAACCGTTGTGTTCTTCTCCGTTCGGGCAGGATGGATTAAACCCATTACCGTTGTCTTTTATGGCAATAATTAAGGTATCTTTTGTGGTCGAAATGGCGATATGGATTTGCGTTGCCGCCGCATGTTTAAAGGTATT
>JAYTMW010000083.1:0-4360 GCA_043728105.1 Saprospiraceae bacterium
GAGCTATACGATCTCACGCTTTCGAGATTTTCGAGATTTACGCTTCATAACTTATTGATTTTAAATTGTTTATAAATAAAATTAATCACTAATCACTAAAAAAGTAGCCTTAGAGTGATTCGAACACCCATCACCAAATTCGTAGTTTGGTATCCTTCCTTTGAACGATAAAGCTATTTTTAATTTAAAAAAAGGTTGACTAATGGGATTCGAACCCATGATCTTCGGTACCACAAACCGACACTTTTGACCAACTAAGCTACAGCCAACATGTTTGGATTTTTAACATTGCATTATTTGAATTTCAAACAGCATTAATCGGGTAGTTGGGTTTTCACCAACATTTTGCGTTAGAAAAACGCCTGTTCTGAATGTTGAACTATACCCCCTCAGTCATGCTTTCAGCTTGATGAAGCCAAAGGCATCATATTTTTGAGTTTGCGGAAATGACGGGACTCGAACCCGCAACCTTGTGATAGACAATCACCTACGCCACCATTGCGCTACATCTCCTTTTTTTAATTTTAATTCAATAAAGTTGCGGGTATTGGATTCGAACCAATGACTTCAAGGTTATGAGCCTTGCACGCTTCCTCTGCGTCAACCCACAATTTTTTTGTTATTTGTTATTAAGTTATTGGTTATTCGTAGCCAATAACACAACCTAATACCTAATAACTAATAACTAATAACTAATACCTAATAACTAATAACTAATAACTAATAACCAACATGTCACCTCGGTAAGAATCGAACTTACAACTTCTCCGTCAAAGGGAGACGGTTTGCCACTAACCTACAAGGCTGTACTATTTATTTCAAAGTTATCTGTTTCGCAAAGTTTATAACTTGTTCATTGACAGCGATTTACAAATGCTACTTTGTCATCATGCTTCAAGAAATGCTATAATTTGCTTTGAAAAAACGGAATAGGAATGAATCGTCGGAGAGAATCGAACTCTCTTCTATGGATTTGCAATCCACCACATTTACCATATCTGCCACAACGACTTGATGAAAATTGAATGTATTTTATGCTTATTGTAATTGAAAAAATTCCAAAATTTAAAGAGTCTTCTGGACTTGATTTTAATGGAAATTCATTGAAGGCACCCCCTCAGTATTTTTACGATTCTTTACAAATTTTGAGAGTCAAGAGAGAGAATCGAACTCTCATCCTCGGTTTGGAAGACCGTAACATTGCCTTTATGCTATCTTGACTTTTTTTGATGTACGATGTACGATGTACGGAGCACTCGTACATCGTACATCCAACATCGTACATCGCAAAGTGTCAAGAGTAGGAATCGAACCTACATCTATGGTTTTTCAAACCAGCGCAATGACCGACTTTGCTATCTTGACTTTATTTAGATTTTGGATTTTTAGATTTTAGATGTGAGATTGCACTGTTTAACGTCTTTTTAGATTTTTAGAATTTAGATTTTAGATTGCGCCGTCTAAAATCTAAAATCTAAAATCTAAATTATTGCCCGCCTTGTCAAAGAACTAAAACAGCGAAAAGCTGTCTTTTGGACAAGCGGAAAATGAAATTTCTGAAAAGGAAAATTGAGAAAATGGAAGAAACTGACCTTTTTTTTGCTTCGTTTGCCGCTTTGCCTGCGACGCTCGAAACTTTTTTCAGGCAGTCATCAGGAAGGATATGATTTTGTAAAACTATAATCGGAATTCTTATCAAAATTGAGCGTATGCGGTTCATTCAAGCCCAGCTTGCCCACCTCTGCCACGTTCCAACTTGTCAGTTGGCAAGACGCTTGGCGGCGACATATTGGTTGATGAATGAATGACATTAACGATTTCATTTTTGTTAAAATTTATGATTATTTACAAAATATTTTTACGACTGAAATACAGATTTGTACCTCAAATTCTGATGCAAAGATGGAACAGAATTTTTGATATTGTCAAGGGGTAACTCAAAAAAAAATGTTTTAAGTTTTTGTATTAAAATTATTAAATACTTTTAAAATATTGATTATCAATTAGTTAAATCATTTTTATTTAATAAAAATAATTTAAAAAAAAATGAAAATAAAATCAAAATAATTTATAAAATTAATAAAACATACATCTACCCAACCTTTTTCGCTCTTTTTGTGATTATAATTTAAGAACCAATTGGTCTAATTATTTACGTATAAAACAAAGAAATCACCTGCATTTTTTATCAATCATTTTCACTTGAAAATTCAATTTGAACAAGTTTTTTTAATTGAATCAAAAGTTTATAGTTTTCAATATTCACCATATTTTATACACAAATTAAATTTAAACAATCATGAAAAAATTATTAGTCTTAGTCTGTTTAATGAGTCTCGTTTGGAGTTGTTCAAAAGACAATTCTGCACTAACACCCGATGTAGATATGAAGTTGGCTTTAAGAAGGCTAATATCTGTAAAAGAGTGGCAAGTAAGCGATATTTACGTTGAAAAGAAATTGGTTTTTGCTGATGGAAAACCTTTAGATGGGAAAAAAGTAATTCAAATTTCTAAAAATTCAAGCATTGAATTTGATGGTATTCTTGAAAAAGCTATTTTTGGAGAAGATGGTAAAGGCAAAGCAAAGTATGCTGATAAGACAGATTTTGAAGATTTTAATTATCAAATTGATGACGTGAAACAATTATTGATTATTAAAAATCCGACGGAGGATGAACTGTATCGTATTTCGGGAGGGTCTATTCAAAGCAATCAATTTGTGATAGATTGGTTGCTTGATGGTGTTTTAATACAGGTGATTTTTAAATCTAACTAATTGATAATCAATATGTTGTAGAAAAAAAATACCCCCTCAGTATTTATGACTTTGGGGGTACATTTTTTTTATAAATTGAAAATATCTTTCACATTCATATTGAAACCTTCTAAAACAGTGGATTGAAATACGTCATTATCTTCGGCAACTGTTACCAAATTATAAACCCCTTTTTCCCAAACATATATTTCTACATATTCAGATTTTGGGTCAACAATCCAATATTCTTTAACACCGTTTTTACAGTAAAGGGTCATTTTATCTTTTCTATCTACTCCCTTAGTACCTTTGGAAAGTATCTCAATTATCAAATCTGGTACGCCGACAATACAGCGTCTTTCCAACATAATATCTTTATTATCATTGGAAACAAACGTTAAATCGGGTACTACTAAATCAAATTCTGTTATGTAAACATCAGTTGGAGCTGCGAAAAGTTTGCCTAATTTATTTGTTAAAATAAAGTTGTTTAGGAATGTAGAAAGCATCATTGATGCGTCTTGATGATCAAGATTGGGGGAAGTTCTCTTCATAATATTTCCGTTGATAAGCTCATAAATGAAGCCTTCCTCGAAATCTATTTCAAGAAACTCATTAACGGTTATCTTTTTTTCTGCTTGTGCAACCATTGTTATAAATATTTTTTGAAATGAATGATGCTGCTTTGGTACAAATTTAATTAAAAAAATAGAAATCAAAAACTAAAATTTTGCACCCCCTTAGTATTCATCCATTTCTAACCTTTTTTTATTTCCACAAACAGACTTAAAATGTTAAGTTTGCGTTCTAACTTTTTTAATCGAAACGAATTTTTTTATTATCATATTCGGCAGATAAATCAGCCGCTACATTTTAAAACTTTAAATTCCCAATATGGATAAAATTAAAATACTTTGGGCGGATGATGAGATTGATCTCTTGAAGCCCCACACGATGTTTTTGAAGCAAAAAGGCTATGACGTTGTAACGGTTTCTAACGGGCACGATGCGTTGGAAGAATGTGAGCAAGACAAAATGATTGATGTCGTTTTTTTGGATGAAAGCATGCCAGGACTCACGGGTTTGGAGACGCTCTCACGTATTAAGGTGATGCGCCCGAATTTGCCCGTGGTGATGATTACGAAAAACGAAGCGGAAACCGTCATGGAAGATGCCATAGGTCAAGAGATTGCGGACTATTTGATTAAGCCCGTGAACCCTAATCAGATATTATTGACTTTGAAAAAATTGATTGACAACAAACGCCTTGTGAGCGAGCGCACGACGAGCGATTATCAACAAAATTTCCGTGAGCTGTTTATGCAGATTCAGAGTGGGATGAATTATGAGGAGTGGGTTGACACATATAAGAAGTTGATAGGGTGGGAGCTGCGTTTGGATACGAGTGGTTCGGAGGATATGTCGGAAATCCTTGCGACCCAAAAAGCAGAGGCTAACACGGAGTTTTCTAAATTTATTGTCAAAAATTATGTGGATTGGATGGGGCCGAAAAAGGATAAAGCACCCACAATGAGTCATAATTTGTTGAAAAACAAAATATTTCCGCACGTTGGAGACGGTATTCCGACCATAATGTTGCTTCTC
>JAYTMW010000084.1:0-1965 GCA_043728105.1 Saprospiraceae bacterium
GAGCAAGTGGCTTTTTGTTTCAGAAACATGAATCCGAAGAAAAATATCAAGATTCACTTTGAGTTAGTGGCTATTGTGAACGAGGCGCAACCTCGTTGGACACCCGCCCGTCGCAAAGAAATGAGCGACATGTTTTCTAAAAAAGTGGGCGATATTTGCTACCTTTTAACGGAAGAAGAAAAAGGCCCTTTTGCAGAAGCATTGAGTGCTAAATTTATGTCCCGCAATTCGGACATTCAAACCAAAGCAATGACTCAATTGGAAATGCAGGAAGCAACAGAAATGAGCATCAGAGCCATTGAAAAACAATTCCAATTACGTTGTTTACCTCGGAATAAAGCAGATAAAGATTTGATTAAGAAAAATAAGAAAAAAAAGGAAAAGAAAAAACCTGCAAGCAAGAAAAAAGAGAAGAAAGACAAAGATAATGAAGAGGTGAAAGATATTGAAATAAAAGGGTAAAAACGACTCGCACAAAACACGCAGCATACACGCATTTTGTGCAAATCATGCTTTTATCTCAGGCACAAAACAGTGTGTATAAAGCGTTAAAGTAGAATATCCAATACATTTTAATTTTATCTTTATTATAACTCATTACGTGTATTTTTTTTGTTATTTAGAAAAAACGGTTGTTTATCTTCAACAAAATAAGTGATTGATTCGTTGAACTCAATCAATATCATGCAAACGTACATTCATAAAACCTAACTAAAATTCAATAAAGATGAGTGTGGCAACATTTCGACATATTAATCTCGAGTATCTTGAAACCATGACAGATGGTGATGCTGACATGATGCAAACCATGTTGGAAATGCTTATTGCTGAAATTCCAGAAGAAATGGACAATATGAAGCAATGTGCAGAAAAAGAAGACTGGAACGAGATTTTTCAAATCAGTCATAAAATGAAAACAACCCTTTCATACATCGGTAACACGGAAATGATTGAGTTGAATCGCCAAATCGAGCATGACGCAAGGCATCGTGAAGACATCGCTACCCTACCCGCAAGGATAGCAACTTTGTGTGCAATGTCGGTGCCTGTTGTGGAAGAGTTAGGTCAAGCATATTAAATAATAAACGTTTGGAATAAGCTGTTTTTAAGGCATTAATTGATATTTCTTTTCGTATTTTTGCCCTTTGAAAACGTTTAAAAATAATGAATTAAAAAATTAGAAAACACTTCCATTCAATAGCTATGGTAAAGTATTCTTAATTTACATTCTTAATTTTTAATCACAATTGCTCATTCGTCATGCGTATATTATTGTGTGGGCTCGGCTCCATTTTAACCAATGCCTTAGATTTTCGGTTGCGAAAATATGGTCATACTGTGTCGAAAGCACAAGATGCTACGGAGGCAATTAATCGGATTCACGCTGGTCACGCCGACGTATTAGTGTCCATGACAACAGTACCAAATTTTCGTTTAACAACATTCATTGGCTTGATAAGAGAAGATTTAAGAAGCGAAATTCCCATCATTTTGGTCAGCGAACCTGATGATGATTTAGACGAAGTTCTCTTAGGTATAGAAGCGGGTGCAGATGATTTTTTATCGTATCCCTTCAAGCCCGCTGAGTTAGTGGTAAGAATACATTTACTTTTACATAGATATGTAAATCATTGACCTACCTACCGTCAGGCAGGTTGTCAATATAAAAAAGCCTGTAAAGCGATTAAACCCTTTACAGGCTTTGTTTTGTGAGAGCCCCTCAGTATTTTTGCATTTATTTGACACATTCATAAAAATTATTCACCCATAGTAGTTTCAAAAGTATTCACAAAACCAAAGCAATTCAGTTCATCCGCTTTTGTAATCTCAATACTCGCTACTCAATACTCACTACTCAGAAATGAAAGGAATTATTCTCGCTGGCGGTCTTGGCACACGTCTATATCCCCTCACAATTGCTGTGAGTAAACAAATGATGCCTATCTATGATAAGCCCATGATTTA
>JAYTMW010000085.1:0-5548 GCA_043728105.1 Saprospiraceae bacterium
TTTTTTCAGCACTTTCAACAGCGATGCGATTAAAGATGCCACGATTATCAAAGGCAATAGCCCCGCACAATACGGTGGTAGATTATCTTCGGTTTTGGATGTGCGCATGAGAGAAGGCAACGATAAAAACTTTAAAACTTCGGGCGGTATCGGTGTCATCAGTAGTCGTTTGAGCGTAGAAGGCCCAATTCAGAATGAAAAATCGTCTTTTATGGTATCAGGGCGTAGGACTTATGTGGATTTGTTTTTGAAAGCAAGCAAAGATTTTAAAGATTATAGTTTGTACTTCTACGACCTCAATGCTAAGGCAAATTATAGGTTGAGCGAAAGTAGCCGCATTTTTGTATCGGGTTATTTTGGTAAAGATGTATTGGGTATTGGTGATAATTTTGGTCTTAATTGGGGTAATCAAACAGGTACAATAAGGTGGAATAAAATCATCAACCCAAAACTGTTTTCTAATACCTCTTTTATTTACAGCAACTATAATTACAACTTCAAAATTGCGGCGGGTGAGAATAAATTCAATATAAATTCTGAAATTAAGGACATCAATCTCAAACAAGAATTTCAATTTTTTCCAAATACCAAAAACTCGTGGCGTTTTGGGGTGAATAGTATTTACCACACCATTACACCAAGCCGTTTTAAAAATGACAATGAAACAACGACCAATGCGATTGATCAATCCTATTACAGTTGGGAAAATGCGCTTTATTTAAACAATACATTTACAGTAAGTCCAACATTCAGTATGGAATATGGTTTGCGCTTTTCAGCATATAGTCTTTTGGGTGGCAATAGAATTTACAATACTTATGATAAAGGGATTAAAACGGATAGTCTTCAATTAGCCAGTGGTAGCATCGGCAAAACATATTTTAATATTGAACCACGCCTTTCATTTAATTATCAATTGAGTGAGAACAGTAGTTTGAAAGCGGCTTATTCAAGAAATACGCAAAATTTACATCTATTGAGCAATTCAACCAGCACAAACCCAACCGACCAATGGGTGGGCAACAGCTACAACATCAAACCTGAAATTGCAGACCAAATAGGTTTGGGTTATTTCCAAAATTTTGATGACAACAAATTCGAATTAAGTGCCGAGGTGTATTATAAAGCATTGCAAAATCAAGTGGATTATAAAAATGGTGCAGACATCAACACCGCCCCAGATGTGGAAAGTGAGTTGCTTTACGGCAAAGGAAGGGCTTACGGTTTGGAGTTATTTTTAAAGAAAAAAACAGGTAAACTAACGGGTTGGATTAGCTACACGCTCTCTCGCACGGAACGCCAAATAGAAGGTATCAGCGACGGCAATTGGTACGCCGCCAAGCAAGACCGCACGCATGACATTTCGATTGTAGCGATGTATCCTCTGTCTTCACGGTGGTCTTTGTCGGGTAATTTTATTTATAATACAGGTAATGCCGTGACTTTTCCAACTGGAAAATACAATGTGGCGGGCAATACAACTTATTATTATACCGATAGAAATGGTTACAGAATGCCCTCTAATCACCGTCTTGATTTGAGTGCGACGTATGAAAAACCAAGAAAAGGCAGATACCAAAGTTCTTGGAATTTCTCGCTCTATAATGTCTATGGTAGAGAAAATGCTTATACCATAACTTTTAAAGATAATCCCGATGACCCAAGTCGTACACAAGCGGTTCAAACATCTTTATTCAAATGGGTGCCGAGTGTAACGTATAATTTTAAATTTTAAATAGGTTTTTTTTAACACATAGGCACATAGGACACATAGTAATTACATAAAGTGTTGATTATGAATTATTTATACATAATACTATGTGTCCTATGTGCCTATGTGTTAAAAAAAATCTTCAATTTGATTACACATGCCCCCTCAGTATTTTATCAAAAATTTGGTTTAAAAACAATAAAAAAAGTCATAAAAAATGAAAAAAATTGCAATGCTTTTTATAGCCTTCCTGTCACTTATGTCTTGTGAAAAGGTAATAGACATAGACCTCAACTCAACCGACCCAAAAGTAGTGATTGAAGGTATCGTAACAGATCAAAATGAGCTTTTCACGGTGACAATTAATAAAACGGTCAATTTTAGTGATGCCAATAAATATCCTGCAATAGGAAAAGCAATTGTTACGATTGCGGATAATGCAGGTAATAGTGAGGTGTTGACGGAAACCATTACAGGCACTTATAAAAGCAAAAAATTGGTCGGCGTAATAGGCAGAACCTACACTTTGACGGTGAATGCCGAAGGAAAAACATATACCGCTAAAAGTACCATGCCAGCAAAAGTTAACATAACAGACATCAAATATGAAGTTGCCCCACGACCTGGTCAAAAAGAAGACCATTATGTTCTTTTTCCACAATTTATAGATCCAAAAGGGACGGGCAATAATTATCGTTTTGTCCAATCCACAACAAAAAAAATGGACAAAACGATTATCATTACCAATGACAATGTCGAAGACGGAATACCCAACGCAAGACCCATTTTTAGTCGAGACCTTGACATTTTATTAGGCGATACAGTTACCGTTGAAATGCACTGCATAGATAAAGCGTCTTATGATTATTTCTATTCCCTTACACAAAGCGCAAACGGGGGTGCTACTCCTGCCAATCCAATAACGAATATTCAAGGGGGCGCATTGGGTTATTTTGCCGCTTATACAATTCAAAAATTTACAAAAGTGGTAAAATAGAAAAGTATTTATTTACAATTGGTGTTGGTCTTGATTGACACTTGATTTCTTTGGGGGATATAACGTTTTTCTTTATCCCCCGATTTTTAGAACTATTACAAACTACCATAATGTTTTAAGTTAAGGGGTTTGATTAAACCTATGTACGGAGTAATCAAGTTTGACTTGATTACCTCCGTTTTTTTTATAAAAACCGTAAGAAATACTACGTATCCCTTTTTTTACATTATTGACACCCCCTCAGTATTTTTACTCTTTTTAATGCTATACACGAAGTACAGCTAAAACAAGTTTTTTTCTAAAATGAGCTAAAGCTGAATTTATGGCTCTTTTTCAGATTACCTTACAAAAATGCAATCTAAACGAATAAAATATGCCAACACGAATAACACGAATGCTAAAACTAATAAAACCAATTTGGATATAAAAGGCTAAATCATTACATGTAAATTGGAAAAATTCGATTCATAATTTGTGTTATTAGTGTTAGCATATTTTATTCGTTTAGATTACAAAAATGCAACAGATTTTAAATACTTTTCAATTTTATGAGCGCAAAGTACAACTATGGTTAGCTGTATTTGAATAAAGTCAATAAAACAATACACTAACAATACATCATTAATTATCTTCACACTATATGAATCCACCGCTACCCACACAAATAGAAATTGTCAAATCCGTCTTCAAAGGCAGAGAAGATGTCTTTGCTACCCGTTGGGAGAAAGGCCCTAAAAGTGGTTATGCTCCTGCCATTGTGTATGACCCTTACTTACCCTGCCGTAAAGAGTCGTAAAGTTTTCATGTCTATTTTAGAGCAATCGGGTATTTTTTCAGTTTTTGATAAAAATTTGAGTTTTGAGATTTCTCTTTTTTCCCTTTGTAAAATCCGTTGAGTCCCGAAATTAGATGATTCCCCGTAGCTTTTTAGCGCATCGGGGCAAGTTCGTTTTCATACATCCTATATGTATGAACACACAACTTGCCGTTAAAAAACTTACCCACAGTAAACACCTTTTCTTTTCAATTTCCCTACATTTGTCCACTCTTTTTCTACTTTTACTTTAATCGAATATTTTTTCATCATTCACACAACCGAAATCCATCTTTATGAATACCCTTAACCTTCAACCCATCATCAACTTTATCTGGACCGTGGCGGATGATGTGCTTATCAATAAATACCTCGAAAATCAGTACCAAGATGTCATTTTGCCCATGACCGTTTTAAGGCGTTTGGATTTGGCCCTCGAACCCACGAAGGCCAAAGTGCTGGCAACTTTTGATGAATATAAAGGAAAAATTGACAACCTCTCGGGCATCCTCACGAGCGAGCAACATGGCTCTGGTTTGGCGTTTTACAATACCTCGCCTTTTACCTTGAAAATGCTTTTGAACGAACCCAAGCAAATCAATCCCAATTTTGCGGAATACCTCAATGGGTTCAGTGACAATGTGCAGGATATTATTGCCAAATTCAAATTTCGTAATCAATTGGAACGCTTCGAGGAAACGGGTATTACGTTTGCTTTGATTGAAAAATTTTGTAATCCGAAAGTGGAACTTAGCCCCGACAAAATTTCCCCGATGGCTATGGGCTACATGTTCGAGGATTTGTTGCGCCGTTTTAACGAAAAAACCAATGCCGCCGCAGGGCGACATTTCACGCCCCGTGAAATCATTTCACTAATGACCCATTTGGTGTATTTGCCTGTGAAAGATAAGATTCAACAGGGTGCTTACCTCGTGTATGACCCGTGTGCGGGGTCGGGTGCCATGCTCACCCAATCCAAACTTTTTGCCACCGATACTGAGGGGGAGGTAAAATCAAAAGCTACTTTTCATCTCTACGGACAAGAAAACACGGGCGAAATGTACGCCATCTGTAAATCCGATATGCTACTGAAAGGCGAAGACCCTGACAAAATCAAGTTCGGCTCTACCCTTTCCGAATATGGTTTCGACCCTAATTTGCGCTTCAATTTTATGCTTACCAATCCGCCTTATGGCACGACTTGGAAGCAAGACCAAGACAACCTCAACGTGGGTACGGATAAAAAAATCTCGATTGTGGATAGGCGTTTCAACCTCCCCGTGAGTGATTTTGAAGGCAACAAATCCGTCACGTGCTTGACTTCTCGCTCCAACGACGGGCAATTGATGTTTATGCTCCACATGCTCTCGAAAATGAAAGACCCTTCCGATGGTGGCAGCCGCATCGCTTCGGTGCATAACGGGTCGGCTCTTTTCACGGGCGATGCGGGTAGCGGCGAAAGCGGTATCCGTCAATATATTCTCGAAAACGACCTCTTGGAGTGCATCATTCAGTTGCCCAACGATATTTTTTACAACACGGGCATTGCCACTTATGTCTGGATTATCTCAAACGTAAAAGAGCCTAAGCGACAAGGCAAAGTGCAGCTTATCAACGGTTCGTCCAATGCTTTTTATCAAAAAATGCGGAAGTCGTTGGGCAGCAAGCGGCATGAACTTACCGCCGAGCATATCCTCAAAATTCAAGATTTATACTTCGATTTTTCGGAAAATGAATACAGTAAAATTTTCGACAACGAAGATTTTGGCTTCTATCAAATCACCGTGCATCAACCCGTGCGCAATACTGAGGGGGTCGTCGTTTTGGATAAAAAAGGCAAACCTACTTCAGATAGTGCTTTGAAAGATATTGAAAATGTGCCGATGCAACGAGGCATAAAACGCTCGATTCTGATTGATGATTATTTCAGAAAAGAGGTGTTGCCCTTTGCGGCGGATGCGTGGTACGATACCGATAAAATGAAAATCGGTTACGAAATTGCTTTCAATAAATATTTTTATCAATA
>JAYTMW010000086.1:0-6213 GCA_043728105.1 Saprospiraceae bacterium
CGATTTCTCAAGCAACATCTGCATAATAGTCCGTCACCTAAGTGACATCAACTCTTTATGCCCTTTGGGCATGAAAAAATGTTCACTCGTGGGAATGATAAATGAATCTTCCCAAATTTTTCAACTTCAAAAATTAAATCAATCCGAAAAAAAATTTCCAATGCACGCCTTTTGTACGCAGTACAAAACAGTGTGTAAATTACTTATACTGATACTCATAACACCCTATATCAGGTTTCGTTAAGTCCCGCATTTTTCCATTTAAATCTGTTAATATGTTTGGAAAAGGTAAGGCTTTCATTTCTGCAATGGAAAGTGTATCGAGTGTATAATCTCTCGTGCTTGGTTTTTTAAACACTTTTGATTGTGCAACAGCTTGGACGCAGTTTTCACAATCAGTCAAAAAAGTAGGGAAACCTTCTTTAGCTACTAAATCTTTAGCTCTTACAATACAGTTTTTAAACGCATATTTAAAATTGGTTTTTATATTAGGGGTAATGTCATCAAAGAGTATTTCATCTTCTTTTGAACCATAAAAAATACAATTTGTCGCCTTAATACTGAGGGGGTTAGGTATGCCACTCACGCAGCCCCCACTAACTGGATTTTTCTTCGTACATAAGAAATTACTTGCACTAAATGCTCTTTCTTTTGTGCCTAAACCAGAAAAAGAACAATATTTGAAATCATAATTACCGCCATAATCAATTGAAACTGTATTGCTACCCGTTGTGTGTACTAAACTATTCTCTACCGTCACATTAGCTCTCGAAAACCGTAAGCCGTTTCCTTCAATATTATAAAATTGGCAATTTTTAATCGCTAATTGAGTACCCGAATCAGCTCTCACGCCCACAATTGAGTTACGGATAATCGTGTGCGTCATTTTATTTTCATCAGAAGAATTAAGAATAACACCACCCCACTGACCTGCGGTATTTTTGAATTCTTCTTCTAACCTATCACCTTCTATAATAACGGGGCGTTCAAGCGTGCCTCTCGAATCTAATTTTGCGTTAGATAAAAAAGCTAAAATCCCATCATTGTAAATCGAACCATCTTTGTCTCGAAGTAAACCACCGTGTACATATATACGTGTACCTGCGGGCAAGACTAAAGTACCGTTAGCGAAAATAACGATTCCGTATAATACGTAAGGTTTCGGGTCATTCCAAATCACTTCTTTGTCCCCCAAATCCAAAGCAAATTGGTTAGCTTTCAAAGGGCGATTGAGTGTGATATAATTCGCATTTTGCCCCCATGCTTCCATTACAACTTTTTGCGTATTACCGTTTGTCTCAAAAACAATGTCTTCACTGATGACAAAGGGGCTAATACTGAGGGGGGCATTCGGATTGATGTTCACTTCTGCAAAAACATAAATGCTGTCATTTGCGCCAATTTCAACATTTTCAAAACTCCTTCCCGGAATGCCATCAATGTTTAAATTATAAACGGCATTTGCCTTATTACCCAAACTGATTTTTGAAATTCTAATCGGTTTATCATTTCTATTAAAAACCTTGATGTAGCGTGTAGCCGAGCCTACGGTCGTAAAAGCCGTATCAAAACGCAGCGTATCGCTTGAAAAACTCAATTTATCGCCACCACTTGTCGTGAAGTCATCGGTTTTACGACAAGCGAAAACCAATAGAAGAAGGGTAGAAAGAAGCATTAAATAGTGTTTAAAACATCTCATTGGGTTAGTTTTTATTTAAAAAAATGCGACAAGCAAATAAAGCAATGGTGATAAAATAATGATAAGCAATGAATTTATAGAGCATTGACTATCAATACTCATGAAATTCATTGCTCATCATTTATAACTCATCATTATTTACGTTAATTTTCAGATATAAGTTTTACGAAATTATCAAATAAATATTGTGCATCGTGTGGCCCAGGAGAAGCTTCTGGATGATATTGCACTGAAAAAGCAGGCTTGCCTTTTAACTTAATGCCTTCGATAGTGTCATCATTCAGATTGACATGAGTAATTTCAATCGTATCCGATTTGGCCCTTATTACTGAGGGGTCAACGCCAAAACCATGATTTTGACTCGTCACCTCACACTTGCCCGTCACGATATTCAAAACAGGGTGATTGATACCTCTATGTCCGTTGTGCATTTTGTAAGTAGGCACATCCACCGCTCTTGCAAGCAATTGATGACCCAAGCAAATGCCAAAAGTCGGTTTGCCCGTTTCCAAAATTTCTTTCACCGTCACGACGGCATAATCCATTGCACCAGGGTCGCCCGGCCCATTGGAGAGGAAAAATCCGTTTGGATTCCAATCCGCCATTTCAGCATAAGACGTTTTAGCGGGGAAAACTTTGACGTAACAATCACGCTCCGAAAAATTGGTTAAAATGCTGCGTTTAATGCCAAAATCTAAGGCTGCGATGCGATATTTAGCATTTTCATTGCCAAAAAAGTATGGTTCTTTTGTTGTCACGGACGATGACAATTCTAAACCATCCATGCTTGGCACGGCTTTTAGCTTCTTTTTTAGCTCTTCTATATCAAAAATTTCGGAAGAAATAATGGCGTTCATCGCTCCTTTGTCACGTATGTGACGCACGATTGCCCGTGTATCAACGTCGCTAATCCCGACCATTCCCTCACTGTCGAAGTAGGATTGAATGTCATTATCGGCTTGTTTTCGAGAATAACTGACGTTGAAAGATTTACAAATCAGACCCGCAATTTTCATGCTTTCTGATTCTGAGTCGGACTTTTTAATACCATAATTGCCTATGTGGACATTGGTGGTGACTAAAAGTTGACCAAAATAGGAAGGATCGGTAAAAATTTCTTGATAACCTGTCATGCCAGTGTTAAAACAAATTTCACCTGTTGTGGTACCGATTTTTCCAGCGGCTTTACCGTGCCAAAATGCTCCATCTTCGAGCAAAAGTATGGCGGATTGACTTTGAAGTTCACTCATTTTTGACCAATTAATTGATTCGTTTAATTGGGACACAAAGGTAAAAGGTCTGCACCAAAATACTGTATAATAGACTGATTTATTTAAAAAGAAAAGGCTTAGAATCTTTAAATTTGATTCTAAGCCTTTTACAGTTTTTTATAAACATCTAATTATAAACAAATTACATATTTAAAAACGAGCCAATACAGTCGCTCTCACACCAAATAAATCAAACATTTTTTTTTCTTTATTAAGGTCTTTATAAAGAAAAGCCTCCGTTTGTGCTATGAAACGACCGCCTAACTTAAATTCATAACCCCCTGTAAGCATCATCAAATTGGAAATAGTAGCCCCAGGATGCTGTACTTCTACATCCGTTTCCGCTTGTGTCCACAAATTTTGCATGTGATAAGTAGCCACGTAAGGTGAAATTTTCATGGCTGAATAGGCTAAACCCAAATAAGGTCTTGCCCGAATACCATTGAAAATATATTTTGCACCCAAAAAACCATTGAATAGTTGCTCTTTTGCTTGCACCGATTTCATTTTGTGAGTTCTTATATATTGATCTGGCACATCTGGCAAATTATAACGAGGGTCTTGCCAAGAAATATCAAAATTAAAAGGGCAATAGTCACCCCCTAACATCAAACGCCAATTTTCATTGAAGGCATATTCAATCCGCAAACCCAATTGATAACTTTGCTCCGTCCTATGAACCTCAAGACCCGCATTATTAAACCAAGCTGTTTCATAATTGAGCCAACTACCCGTCACACCAAAATACAAACGCTTGAAAGGAACAGGTTTTTGAATAGGTGTAGCAATAAGAGCCGTCAATATATTTTGCTTTTGAAGTGTCGGCAAAGTGACAATTGACGGCATCAACAAAGGTAATTTATCGGTTGTCGAAGTTTGAGTAGTCAAGCCTTCATAACCTATATCTGTTTTTATTTTTTCTTTATTTTCAACAGAGATTATATTATTTTCTATGGGTTTGTTGGTATTTTCGCTACGTTTAACTAATTGATTTTCACTACTTTCTATCGGTTTTTGGGTTAAATTAGATAAATCGGTTTTTGGGTTTCTTGTCGAGATAGACGTTTCATTTATCGTATTCATAGTAAGCTCAAAAGTTGTTTTTTCCGATTTTTGGGTCGAAAATACTGAGGGGCCCATTTCTGAATTTGAAAAACCTGTTTTTGAAGTGCTGGATATTTTCTTTTCAAAACTCGATGTTTTTCTATCTATATATATGGTGTCGGTTTTGTAAATAATTTGCGTTTTTACCACCGTATCTCGTTTTTCCAAAATCGTTTTTAAAAATTGGATTTCGTTTATAAGTTTAACATTATCATTTTGGGTTTTGCGGTCATTCTGCATATACCAAGCGTTTGTACCTAAAAGCAACAAAAAAAGCGGTGCAAGCCAATACAAATTACGAAAACCACTACCGATTTGTGGTGGCGTAGTGCCAACCAAAACCGCATTTCCTTTATCATGTTCATCTAAACGCTGCGACAAATTGTCCCACAATCTATCGTCAAAAGGATGTCTTATTTCTTCGCTAAGCCCTTCTCTAAAATGCTTATCAAATTCTCTATCGTTCATTTTTATTCGATGTTAATCTCAATATTTTATTTCAAGTATTATAAATACGATTTATTAAAATGTGTAAAAAATTTAAAATCAATGACTTATCTTTCAAAAAGCCTACTATCTCCCCCCTTGTTCCCAACCAATTTCGTTAGAATTGGCCATCAGCATGAGTTTTAATTTTGCTCTTGCTTTTGACAAGTTTGATTTGGAAGCGCCCTCAGTAATGCCTAACAATTCGGCAATTTCAGGATGCGAATAACCTTCTACGACAAACAAATTGAAGACCGTTTTGTAAGCGGGGGAAAGATTTTGAACCATTTTAAAAATTTCTTCACGGGTCAAGTTTTCAATCACTTCTGTCTCTATTTCAACGCTTTGGGCTTGAGAAATCTCCTCTGTCATATATTGTTTTTGACGGCTTCTATACCTATCAATCGCCGTGTTGACCACGATGCGATGCAACCAACCCTTAAAAGAATAAGCCGAATCATAGCGGTCAAGTTTGGTGAAAATCTTAAAAAAAGCATCATTCATAACCTCTCTTGCCTCCTCTTGGGTTGCCGCATAACGTCCACATACACTCAAGCCATAGCTAAAAAAGTGTTTGTAGATTTTTTGTTGACAAATGCGTTCGCCCGCACGACAACCTTCTATGAGTTGGGACAATTCTTGGTCTGTCATTTGCGTTTTGCCTTCATTTTGTACAACGAAAATACTGAGGGGGTGGTTGTCTGAGGTGTCGAGTCAAAAAATATTTTAATAAAGCAAAATTATTATCTACATTAGCATAAATTTATACCTTTCAGAAAATTTGACTAAACACAACTGTCAAATATACCATTTCCTTTCATTATTAATTTAATTTTAACAGTATTATTCAATAATTCACAAAAATATGGAAGCAAAAAAGCAAAAAATATCGCACTACGAGTCTCTTATCAGAGCATGCGATAAAACGAAGGCAGAGTATGAACGTATTTTAACGAAGGAGGCTTCCTCTAAACATTTTTGGAAAACCGCCTCTTCTGATTTTACAAAATCAGAGATAAAAATTCTAAAGTTAGAATATCAAAAAGCTAAGTTGAGGCGCAAAGCCAAGAAAATGTCCATTGAAATTTCAGAATTAAGGTTGAAAGCATGGGCAAAAACGCATGATGTTGAAGATAAAATCTATGAATTATCCGAAAATGCACAACTGGTGGATAATCAATCAGATTCCAATGATTCCAATAAAAAATCCAACAAAAAAACAAAAAAACATCCGTTAGCGATTGTAATTGTTCCAACAGAAATAAAAAAAGCAAGTAAATTCGTTGAAGTAGTAGCCATAGAGCCTAAAAAATCTGGTAAAACCGAAAAGCCGAAACCCGTTGAAGGCATAACTACCGAGCAAAAAACACAAAAAGGTCGACCGAAGGCGGAAAAAATACCTGTTGAAGGTGCAGCCGTAGAGCCTAAAAAATCAGGCAAAGCCGCAAAACCTAAACCCGTTGAGGCCGCAACAAATGAGCAAAAAATACAAAAAAATCGCCCAAAAACGGAAAAAGCCCCCGTTGAAAAACCTCAAGATTTGACTCTTTTGGAAGGCATCGGCCCCAGAGTATTGGATATTTTAGGCAACGCAGGCATCTCTACTTTTGCCCAATTGGCAGCCGCTAAAGAAGAAAATATCAGAAGTATTTT
>JAYTMW010000087.1:0-19200 GCA_043728105.1 Saprospiraceae bacterium
TCACGAGCCAATGCGTGTGCGAGCGGGGTGTTTTTCTGTTGAAAGCCGATTGCACATAGTACACATAAATTAATATATAATTGATTGATTTTCAATAAATTATAAAGATTGTTTCTGAAAACTATGTGCCTATGTGTTAAATAAAAATTGACCTGTTTATTATTTATTCATTACTTACCCAATCAAAGCCGCCAATTTTTTCCGTGCTAAAAACATCAATAAACCCATAGACGTAGCAAAAGCAAAAACCGTGAAAAAGATTTGAGCCAACGGAAACGACTCGAATAAACTGCCCACTTGTCCGCCTATAAAATTGCCCACGGAAGCCGCTAAAAACCACACACCCATCATTTGTCCGACAATGCGGGCGGGTGCTAACTTTGTCATCGAACTTAAACCAACGGGACTAAGGCACAATTCGCCCATCGTTTGTAGAAAAAAGACCGTCAACAACCATTGAGGGCCTACTTTTGCGCCTGTATTGTTGCTTAAAAACAAAGCAGCGGGTACTAAAACCAAGAAACTAAATCCCGCAAAAAGCAAACCCCAAGAGAATTTCAAAGGTATGGAAGGTTCTCTATTTTGTTTGGCCAATCGAACCCAAATCAAGGCAAAAACGGGTGCAAAAAAGATGATCAATAAAGCATGAACCGATTGCCACCATGAAGACGGAAATGCTATGCCGAATACACTATTTTGCGTAAATCTATCGGCAAACAAACTCAATGTGGAGCCTACTTGCTCATAACTCGCCCAAAATAAAGCGGCCGCTATAAAAAGAACGACGATGACGCTCAAACGCCCCCTTTCTTCTTGTGTCCAGTCTTTTTGTGAAAACAGTGAACCGAAGTAACCCAACACTAAAACGAGATAAATGCCGCCAAATACAAGGCTCAAACTCTTAGGATTGACGACCAAAACCCCACTTGAAACCAAGCCCACCAATCCGATGACTGCCGTTACAAATATGCCCAAACCGATGAACAATTGGCGTTTTGCGCTGCTGAATGCGGTGGCATCCTGCGCTTGTTTTGACGGTAAGCCAATAGTCCCCAAATGTTTTTCAGTCATTTTATACTGCAATAAACCGAAAAACATACCGACTGCCGCCGCCCCGAAGCCAAAATGCCAATTCACTTTTTGACCTAAATAACCACAAATCAGTGGCGCAATAAAAGCACCGATATTGATGCCCATATAGAAAATTGAAAAGCCGCCATCTCGCCTTTTGTCCTGCTGCGTGTATAAATCACCGACCATTGTACTGACATTGGGTTTTAAAAGCCCCGTCCCAATAATCACCATCAAAAGCCCCGAATAGAAAAACGGCAAGCCCGTAAACATCAATGTAATATGCCCCAACATGATGATAACGCCCCCGATAAATACGGCTCGCCTTGCACCGATAAAACGGTCGGCAATCCAACCCCCAGGCAGATTTGTCATATACACCAAAGCGGTGTAAATGCCATAAACAACACCCGCCAAACGTGTATCGAAGCCTAAACCACCGTTTTCGACAGTGGCTGTCATAAACAGAATGAGCAACGCCCTCATGCCATAGAAGGAGAAGCGTTCCCACATTTCAGTAAAAAACAAGGTGGCTAAACCCCGTGGATGCCCAAAAAAAGGGGTATCGTTTTGTTCTTTCATTATTTTTTAGTTGAAAAATGATGTAACCAAGAAATGTATGCTGATTGGAGAATTGGGTTTTGATTTTCTTTGCAAGTATAAGATAATATTTTTGGTTTTTGTATTCCTTTTGCTTTGCTGTTTGCTGAAATGAAAAGCACTCCTCAGTATTGGGCATCAAAAAAGCGGCTTCGGGTGGGAAGTCGCTTTTTTGATGCCTACATTAAAGTGTAAGAAAAATTTATGCGTAAAAAATACATTTGTGCAGCTCAAAAAGCCTTGTTAGTTTTGCGAAAAATAAATAAAAAGGGCTATAAAAAACGAAACCCGATAGTTTGAGTAAACTCAGGGACTACCGGGAATAATATACTACAAAGGTAGAATCTTTTTTTCAATTACGCAATACCCAACTAAAATGAAATTTCAAGACTTTGAGAAAATAATGTCTTCTCCACGTATGATGCGCTACGCTACCGCTTGTAATGGCAATACCAAACGAGCTATGACAATGTATAGACTTAATTTAAGGCTATCGCAAGAGCTTTTTACAGTCATTAGTTGTTTCGAAATTGCACTTCGAAATGGTATAGACAATTGCTACACAACGCATTATGGTAATGATTGGCTACGAAATGCCGCCGCAAGTGGTGGTATGTTTGATACAAACAATTGCAGAAGAACAAAACAACTTATTGATAACCATTTACACAAATTGGCACATAACTACACGCACCATAAATTGATTGCAGAAATGGATTTTGGTTTTTGGCGGTATCTTTTTGCACAACCTCAATTTCATGCGGGTGGGCAAAAATTGTTACAAATCTTCCCTGCAAAACCTCGAAGTACACCCACTATTCAATACAATCAAACGTTTATCTTCAATCAATTAGGCTTGATAAATGATATTCGGAATCGGATTGCACATCACGAACCTATTTGTTTTGTATCTGGGCAACCCGTCAAAAACACAACTTATACACGGCAGCATTACACCCATATTTTGCAACTTTTCCAATGGATGAGTATTGATGAAGCCGCTTTGCTTTATGGGCTTGACCATATCAATTCGGTTTGTAATAAAATGGATGGTTTGTAAATAAAAAACGCACCCCCTCAGTATTTCGCATCAAAAAAGCGGCTTCGGGTGGGAAGTCGCTTTTTTGATTTATTAATTTGTTTTGTTATTAAATTGTGGGTTTGTGAATGGGAAAAGTACCCCCTCAGTATTTTGAGTCAAAAAAGCCACTTCTTGTTTTAGAAGGGGCTTTTTTAATATTTTTAATTTTCAAGGTGTTATGGGTTGACCAAAACATGTGTCAAACGCATAAAATAATACTTGTTGAGGTTAAAACTCTCTCAATTACACATATTACGAGCGGGGTTGAAACGCTATAGCTTTCCTCTGCGATTTGTTGAATCAAATTAAATTAAATTACAAATTGCTGATTATCAATTAGTTATAAATTTATAGTTTAAAAATAATATTCAATAAATGGTGTAGGAAGGCTATATCTACATATTGTGAGAGTGAAACTCTTCGTTATTTATTAAAAAAACAATATATTATTTAGCTTTTGTGATTTTTTAATTAATATAAATTTATATTTGTATTTAAAATAATTTTAACAAGCTTATCTGAAAAAAATTATGCTAAACTGGTTTAACAAAACAGACGAAGAAATAATATTTTATACTCTTTTGGTATTGGAATATTTGAGGTAGTGTACACTTGTAGAAGTTGTAGATAGAATTGTGTTTCTTCGAAAAAGCAACATGGAATAATAACAGTATAAAACTAATAAATAACAAAACTTTGATTTTTAACTTTTTACTAACTTGAATTATTATGCAAGGATATTGGAATACTCAAACAGATGAAGAAGTATTGAAAACACTTAGAATTAATGAATTAACCTTTATAGGAAAATTTAAAAAATATGAAAAAGTATCATTATTCGAAAATATTAGAAATCTTGATTATTCACCAGTTTTAAATTTAAAGAGTAATTTAGATGATAGGAATTTTGTCAAGGTTCAAATAATTAACAAAACAACATTTGATTTGCAAACAGATTTATACTACAAAATAACAGCCCAAATTATACCTCAGAAAATAAGAAAACTTCATAATAGTGAGTTCCTTCTTGAATTCAACAAAAACTCGATTTTTGAAATTTATAACCCTAATGAACAAGAATTTACAGAGCTTATTTTTAAAAAGTATAGTGAAGCAAATACTTCAAACAGCCAAGATATTTTAAGGTCGGTTAAAACAATAACGTATCAAATTAATAAGAGGAATGAAACTTTTATTTATGAGCTTCTTCAAAATGCAGATGATTATCCTGTTTATAGAAATAAAGTAACTGTCGATTTTTATATAACTGATAAATATTTATTGTTTACTCATTCTGGAGCTGAATTTAGATTTAATAATGTCTATTCTCTTTGTGCAGTGAATGCAGAGGATAAAGTTGATGAAAAAGATAAAATTGGGTTTAAGGGAATTGGGTTCAAATCTGTTTTTAAAGCAAATGAATTCGTTTATTTAAAATCAGGCAAATATTCTTTCCGTTTTGATAAAGCATTCCACCATGCAGAATATCCTTGGCAATTAATGCCTGTTTACACAAAACAGGAAGATTTAGAAATTTCACTAAAGAACAATACCCGTTTTCTTAATTCTAATGTTGCAATTGCTTTAAAACCAAGAAATTCCGAGTCGGTTTTATTAGAATATTCTAAAACCCTTGAATTATTTTCAGATGACCGGATTCTTTTATTTTTAAGGAACGTAGAAAAGGTAAATGTCTTTTTGAATAATGATAAGAAAATATTCTGTGTTAAGAATGACAATAAATGGTGGTTGAAAGACTTTAAAGTAAAAGTTAATCAAGATGTAACAGAATATTTAAATAAACAGATAAACGAAGGTAATGAGGAAATTCCGAGCAAATTTGCCAACTTAACATCTTGCAAAATTTCTTTTGCTGCATCAATCAATGATAGACAGATAACTTTATTGAACGACGCAAAGCTATTTAATTATTTACCCCTATCAATTAATTTGAATTTACCCTTTCTAATCAATTCCGATTTTATTCCTGATGGAGAACGAGAAGGGTTAACGAGTAATGAATGGAACGAGTTTTTATTGAAAGAAGCTGGGATACAGTTTGTCAACTTTATTGTGTCCACAATCAGCGACCCTAAGAGAGAGAAAAAATTTTGTTATTCAATTTTAAGATTAATTCCACTTTTTAATGAAATATCTGATACACTGAAAAATAATGAAAAATGGAATTCTTATTTTGAATTTTTTAAAGAAGGATTTCAAAGCTCAATACTTGGAAACAACGCAAAATCATTTATTCCTAATGAAAAAGGAATATTAGTACCCCTTTCAAATACTCTAATAGACGAAACAGGTGTAGCTGATTTTCTTCAAGAAGAATTTTCACAATTAACTAGTATAACTCAAGAACTTATTCACAAAGAAGTTGGAGAGGGTATTGGAAAAGTAAAATCATTGATTAATGAGTACAAAGAAGGGAAAATTTATACCGTAAAAAATTTAAAAACTGATCTTCAATCACCCAAGTTTCAAGAGTGGCTGAAAATACCTACAAACAATTTCAAACTTATTCAATATCTAAGCACCAATACAGATTTGGCAGAATTGCTTAAAACAGAAAAAATAATTTTATCTGAAACAAATCAATTAAGTAAAGCTGAATTATTGTTCAATCAAATTCCTAAAGAGCTTACATTTATAACAGCTGAAGTAATAAATAAAGAGCTTTTAGCGCTATTAGAGAAGCATGAAATCTCTTTATCTTTAAAATCATTTGATGCTGTTAAGTTTTATACTGAAAATCTTTTAGGCAAACAAAATATCATCAATGCCTCATTAAAAGATGAATTGAGCCTTCTTAATTTTTGGAGATTTATATTTGATAACTGGGATTTATTTGAGAAGGAAAAAACAATTAAGGAATCTTTAAAAAACTTTCAAATTCTATGCAAATCTGAATCGGAAAATGAATTTTCAAAAAAACTCATTTCAGAAGTGTACTTGTCAAATGACTTTAACAAAGAAAACGAAATAGAAAGTATTCTTAGAAATTTGGAAATAAATGATACTTCATTTATTTCTAACAAATATATTGATGAAAAAAGAGACGCTGATAAATGGAGAAAGATATTCAAACAAGCAGCAGCTAAAACTGATTTGCAAGAAGTAATTGCAACATTAATACAAAAACTTCCTAATATAGAGGGATACAAACATTTTGAAATAGCCAAACAAGTTTTCAGATTTTGGAAAGAAAACAGAGATACTGCAAATAAGTTGACTGATACACAAATAAGTTTATTGAAAATTAATCTGAAAATTAAGTGTTCAGACAATGAGTTTCGTCATGCTTCTAAGTGTTTCATTTCTGATTATTTCAACAACAATACTTTAATCGCTTCATTATTGCCCCAAATTGAACTCAAATCACAAATCACAAATGATTATGGGGCAAATATAACTGACGGGAAAAAGTTTTTTATATTGTTAGGGTGTAAAGAACTTAATAGTAGCCAAAATGTATTTGACGCTAAAATCACTACTTATATTGATTTACAGGATGAATTAAGAGAAAAACATTTTGAGATTTTAAAAAGTATTTCAGAATTGCATAAATTTAAAAAAGAGAATGGGTTATTTTTTGGTTTTGAAAACCTATTATCTAAGATTAAATTTTTAACAAATAGTCAAATATGGGATTTACCTAAAAATATTCATTCCTCAAGCGTTTATGAGCCTACATTGGACTTACAACAAGATGAATTAATAAATGGTACAATACAATTTTTAAACGAAGAATATCAGCCAAATGAAATAGAGAAGAATTTCCTTTTTAAAATAGGCATTAACGACACCTTTAGCCCTATACCACATTCTTCAATGAAAATTAAAGATATAATTGAGAAAGATTATTTGGCTTTGTTGGAAGATAAAGACGACTATAAAAGTAAAGTTAAGGAAATTCGGTCAACTATAAAGTTTGGTACAGGGAGATGTTTTTTCTCTACAGAAATTAGAGATGAAACAACAATTCTTAATCATTGGACGATTAAACATAAATCGTTGTTAACTCGTGCTACCTATTTACCAATGTTTTGTGAATATATCCTTACCAATAAGCCTTTATTATTGAATAAAACACAATTACGTATATATGCTAATGGAAAATTTTTATTGAAAGAACAAAATAATTACATTTTACATCTTATAAAAACCAATAATACACTTATCAATAAAAATAACGAAGCTAAAAAACCAACAAAATTATTCTCATATAAATTATCTGAATACATAAATGATGATTCACTAATTCCAATGGAAGATTTAAGTGAAAAGTTTTTAGATGATGAGAATAAGATTTCATTAGAAAAGGTGTTTGGAGTAAAACAAAAACTATCTCCTCAAATGTGTATAGAATTATTAAAACAAAAACGCTTATCGCTTGATGAAATTAAAAAATTAGATATTGTAGATATTCTTTATTATTATACCCCTACTTCAGAAGATTTAGATGAAATATTTTTGTTAAATGCTAAAAAAGAATGGAGAAAAATTAGCGAATTATTCATTACAAATGATGAACAATTCTCAATTGATAAAAGTCAACTTTTGCATGAAGATTTTCACGAGATAGCAAATGATTTTGGTATTCAAGAATTATCAGAAGACAATTTAGTGTTAAAAACCGAACCCGAAGAACCAATTAAAAATGATGATATACTTAATTTTTTTCAGTCTAAGGCAAAATATATTGCTTTCAAAATTGATGAATCTAATTTCAAAGACATTGAATCTAATATTATTAAAAAAATCAATGAATTTGATTTTTATGAGGTTTCGTCATTGGCAAAGGTTTTTCCTTTAATAAACTCTATTTATAGTCAAGGAATTGATTTTCAAGTCAAAACAGAGATAAAAGTCTATTATGTAGATAGCTGGCAATCCAATATTAAAGTTATAGATTTTCTATTTAAGCTAATTGGTAGTGATAAAATTAAGATAAAGTCGTTTAAAAATATAATACGTTGGAGTGAAAATGAGATTATTGAGGACTTAGAAAAGGATAACGATATTCCTAATGATTGGAAGAAATCGAAAAAGAAAAAAGAATCTGAAAATGATTTTTTGAAAGAAGTAGAAGACTTTATTGAAAGCATGAATGACATTGAAGATATTTATGATGCTGATAAGATTGAGGACTTGAAATCTATTCTTTCCGATTTCAAAAATCAACCTCATGAAAAAAGGAATGCTTTTAACCTCCTTGCAAAATTAAAATTGTGTAAAAAATTAAGATTAGAATATGATTCTGAATGGGAGTTTAATATTCTTGAAAATAGTCGGGATAAATACTTTATTCATAGTGCAAGAGGCTCTTTTGCATACATACATCCGAATGAGCTTCTTCGTATGAGAGACGAAGGTTATAAAATGGCAATTGATTTTGGTGCAAATTTAAAAATCTATAATTCACCTTCTGAAATTATCGAGCTTTATCAAAGTTATTTAATGCTTTATCAAGGAAATCCAAGCGAGGAAGAAATTTTTAAAATTTGTGAGGATACCCAATATAAAAAGAAATTTCACTTTCTAATATTAGACAAAGCAAAACAAACTAAGGATGCTATGGCTATTTTAAAAATATTGAATGATGATAATTATGAATAGATTGAATCATGCAAAACATATAGAGCTTATTCAAGCGGAACTTATTTATCAAACCAACGAGTTTAATAAGTTGCTAAAAAAACAAGCTGCAAAAATGTTTGTCGAGCAACAGTTATACTTGTGCCGTTATCAAGGTTTTGATGAAGCAAGAGGAAATATAATTGTAAAATTCGACCATAAAGTATGCAGTCCACCAAGAAAAAATGAAAATTTACAATGTTTTGTATCCGAAATGCAGAATGATAATGTGAAAAATTGGGGAGGGATTATTTATGAGAATTTAAGGACAACAGTTACAACTCAATTTGAATCAAAGACTGCATTTTTTACTTATGAAAAAGACCATACAATAGTTGGTTTATCGGGTGTTAATATTGACGATGTTCCAAAATATCAAAAGGATGCTTTGGTCCTTTTAGCACCAACTGATCCACCGCTAAAGTACCTTAACAATCTTTACAATTTTCTTAATGAAACTGAACCAAGCACTAATGAAATATTGAATTTAGAAATAACAGAAAAAAACTGGAATCCGCAGCCTCTTGTTGTTGATGAGAGTATTGTAATGCAAATCCAAATAGACTTAATAGAAAATGCAATAGTAGTTATTCAAGGTCCTCCCGGAACGGGTAAAACATACTTAATGGCTCAACTTTGTAGCGCATTATTAAAGAATGATTACAAAATACTTGTAACTGCCTTAACAAACAGGGCATTGATAGAGTTGGCTGAAAAAGAGCATTTAAAAATAGCATTGGAGCTAGGGAAAGTTTATAAATCAGGGTTAACCGCCGATGAAAGTAAGAACAAAAAAATAAAAGGGATAAAAGCATTTAAGAGTTTGAGCCAGCAAAAACCTCAAATGCTTTTATCAACCTACTATATTATGAGCCAAATTGCATCAAAAGCAATTGAAGATACTCATTTTGATTACGTAATAATTGAAGAATCAAGTCAAGCATTTTTATCAACTATTGCTTTAGCAAGAAAACTTGGGAAAAAATGTATTATCATTGGTGACATCAAACAGCTTGAACCAATATTTCACAAAGAGTATGCACAAGAAGACACCAATAATTTTCAATGGATGATATGTGGTTTGAAAGCAATTAGTTTTTATTTTCAAGATTGCAAACAATATATACTTACAGATTCGTACAGACTTTCACCAAATAGTGTTGATGCTACAAACGCATTTTACTTAGGGAGTTTAAAAAGTAAGTCGAGTGAAAAATTCCCTTTGAATTTTTCAAACTTCCCATTACTTGAAAAATTGTTCCAAAAGGATGGAGGAACTTCTTTAAAGAAACTTGAATTGCCTGATGGAAAACTCCCTTCTTTAGAATGTGCTCAATTGATTATTGATATTATTAATCAACTCAAAGGTTTTAATGATAAAGCTGAAATTGCTGTATTGGCTTTTAATAGAATTTCAATTCGTAATTTGCAAAAAGAAGTTTATTCAAAATGTTCAAATACAGACAATGTATTAGTTGAAACAATTGATAGAGTTCAAGGCTTAACGACTGATTTTTGTATCTTTTTTATTCCAACAGAGAGCATTCCGTTTGTATTACAAGCAAATCGTTTTAATGTTGCGACCTCAAGAGCAAGACTATGTACTTTAATTATAGCGGATAAGACAATTGTTCATTTTATAAATAATTCAAGAGAAATTTCAGATTATTTTAAGTACATAAAATTAATTTAATTATCTTAATTAACTTAACACTTAAAAAAACGCTCAAATACATCAAAATGATGTCTCTACACAAAGACACCCCCTCAGTATTTCAACCCATATTACTACTTTTTCAACCGTTTTATATCCAATTCAATTTCTTTCAGACTTTGTTCGTGTTCAATTTCCTTTTGCACAACTCTGTATTTTTCAAACTCAATTGACGATTTTTGCACCGCCATTTCGTGGCTTATTTTACCAGCGTGGGTCAATAGTTCCCTGCCGTTGAGCTGCAAAATAATGTCCAATCGTTGAATCCAATCGTGCATATACATAGGCGTTTGCTGTTGCGCCATTGTATCTGCAAAAGCCAAAAACTGTTCTACCAATAAGCCTAAAAGCGTCATTTCATCTTCGTTTAGGTAGTTTTTGGCTATGCTGACATCCCCTTTTTTGACCTCCTCAGTATTTTTCTTATCCAAAGACAGCATACCCAACAAAGGCAATTCTGCATCTACACGCCGATACACCAACTCGGCGGCAGTGTTTTGTGATATGGCCCAAAGCAATTTATTTTGTATGATTTTGAAAAACGCAACTGTCTTTTCATCTTTCGCATCATAATCAATACTCGTGGTATAAATGTCTTTTATTTTTTGATAAAAAAAACGCTCCGACAAACGTATTTCCCGAATACGCCCTTGCAATTCGTGGAAATAATTCATCGAATTGCCTGACTTAAATCGTTCATCGTTCAAGGCAAAACCTTTGATTATGTATTCTTTGAGCCGCCCTGTTGCCCATATTCGGAACTGCGTCCCTTGCACCGATTTTACACGGTAGCCGACTGAAATGATGACATCAAGGTTGTATAAATTGACGGTAGATTGTTGTGTTTTTCCTTCAATCGCACCATGAGGCGTGGTGATTCGGAAATTCCGAATAGCCACTTTTTCATCTAACTCTCCTTCACTAAACACGTTTTTGATATGTTCATTGATGGTTGATTTCGCTTTCCCAAATAGCAATCCCATTTGCTCCTGCGTGAGCCAAACGGTTTCATCTTCCAAGCGCACATCTATTTTGATGCTGCCATCTTGGTTTTGATAGATTAAAATGTCGCTTGTATTCATATTTTGTGTATCTTTTTCCTTGTTAGAAGGTTTTATAGATTTTATTGCAAGAAACACAAAGATAATTGGGCGTAATAGAAAAAGGAAAATTAAAAAGGAAAATGTATTTTGTTACCCCTCAGTATCCCACAAAAAAAACGCCCCAAAAACCAAAGTTTTTAAGGCGTTTTCCTTAATGTTGAACATGGGTTTTGCTTTATTTTCCATGCCACAAATATCTGAATTGTATTACTTTGGAGGATGCGTACCGAAAGGAATAATACAGCTTCTATACTCAATTAGTTTTTCACGATTCAACTTTAATGCTTTGTATTTACACCCAACTGTTGCATCAAAGTATCAATCGAAACTCGACGTAATAAGGCTAATTGAGAGAGGCATTTTAATCTTTCTACACTAAAATTTTCATAAGCCTCAGCTAATTTAAGAGATTCGGCTTCTTCTTTGGCGGTCAATGCACCAAATTCTAATTTCCAATCGAGATAGGTCAATCGTTCCCATTTCTTTGGGTCAAATTCGGTATTGATAGTTGTAAGTAATTGTGACTCAATACTGTTTAGCGTGGGCATACCATTTTTCTGTATGCGTAGGGCTGTCAAATCACGATAGAATTGCTCAAACTTGCTTGATTCTAACCGCTCAACACTATTGAGTATTTCATTTAAAGATAACTGTGAGTTCATTTTCAAAATATTTTCTACAAAAATAAAACTTTTTACGAAAATAACCTAACTCGATTGCACTTCAAAATATCAGAATAAAGCACCCCCTCAGTTTACCAACGAAAAATCCCGTAATTCAGGCATTTCCATAAGCTGCGTCAATACGGAAAAAGTGTCGGATTCGACTGTCTCAAGGTGTAGCATCTAAAATCTTTTAAAGGTCTATCAATGACGGCACTTGCCAAATACATTCTCGTTTCAGGCAAAAATTTTGCGTTGAGCAATGCTGTGGTCACTTTTTCATCGCCATAGTAGCGGCGGCAGTTGCGGATGTCCTCCACATCGCCCCGCTCAAAAACACGCTCAATCACGAAATTGGCTTTAGCATCGTAATCAATGTTTTCAAAAACGACATCCCAAAAAATGCGTTTGTTGAATATGGGTTTTACTTTATTTTCCATGCTACAAATATAGGTTGTAAAGTGCCATATTCTATTAAAAAATGTAGTTTTTTTGTGGCTACCCCCTCAGTATCCCACAAAAAAAACGCCCCAAAAACCAAAGTCTTCAAGGCGTTTTTTATTTCACACAACAAATCAAGGCTTCACCCCCAAAGGCAACCCCGAAGCATCCAACTCCACAATTTCATAACCCAATTTTTGCAAGCCCGCCAAAATAACCTTTTTATCACCCACCACCACAATATTCATTTTATCGGGATTGATGTATTTTTTAGCCAAGGCATTAAGGTCATTGGCAGTGACAATTTGCAAGATTTTTTGTTGCTTTTCGGTATAATTTTTTGGCAATTTATAGTTCAAAATATTGGCTAAGAAAAACGCTTTTTGACGGCTCGATTCAAAACGCAAAGCATCTTTTTGACCAATCGAACTTTTCAAAAACGCCAATTCTTCTGCCGACATGCCTTTTTCCGAAAAGTTCTTAAATTCTTTCATAAACTCAACCACCGCACTATCGGTTGCGTTCACTTTGAAGCCACCCGCACCCGTGAAAACGCCATCGTCTTTGGTGGCACTAAAATTCGCACGGCAACCATACGTCCAGCCTTTGTCTTCACGCATGTTGAGGTTTACACGGCTGTTGAACGCCCCGCCCAACGGAAACGCCATGAGGGTAGATTGGTAATATTCACCCGTGGCATCATAAGGCGTTTCGGTGACGTAACCCACCCGAATTTCTGATTGTGCCGCTTTGGGTTTATCAATCAAATAAATTTTTGTTTTGGCAATGGCAGCGGCGGCTTTCACCTTCGGAATTTCTGTTTTGCGGGGTTTCCATTGATCCAAAAATTGTAGTTTAGGCATCATTTCCTTTTGATCTACGTTGCCTACGACCACTAATTTAGCCAAATTAGGTGCAAAAGCCTTTGTATAGAAGGCAGTTATGTCCGCCAAGGTCAATTTACTTAACGTTTCGCTGTAACCCGAAATAGGCGTGGCTTTGATGTTATTATTGCCATAAAGCGTTTTGTCAAACACATTTGAGGCAATAAAAGCGGGTTGCGATTGTTGGATTTTTATCTGTTCAAGACTCTGTTTCACGATGCGTTCAAAGTCTTTTATATCAAATTTAGGACGCAATATTTTCTCTGCCAAAAGGCTCAAGGCTTTGTCAATATTCTTTGTAGGTGTTTCCAAAAAGACATCCATACTTTCACCGTTGGCAGAAAAAGAAATGTTAGCACCGAGCTTATCCAACTCGCTTGACATCTTTTCGGAGGTGTAGCTTTCGGTGGCTTCGTTCATCATTTTTGCCGTGATGTCCGCCAAACCCGCTTTGCCTAATTCATTCGCCAACAAACGATTGCCGCCTTCAATGCTCAATAAAAGCGTCACTTTTGGCATTTCATCGTTCTTTGTGCCGATGATTTGGATGCCATTTTTCAATTTAGCATCCCAAGTTGTCGGCACTTTTATGACGGGGCTTGCACCGCCCGTGGGCTTTTTGCTTCTGTCAAAATCGTCTTTTGCTTTCACATATTTCATACCTGCGTAGCCATAGTCGGGTGCTTTATACCCCTCAGTATTCATCGTATAATTGTCTGCCGCAGCCACCATTGTTGCCTGTCCTTTTGGATAAACGCTCAAAATAACGCTACTTTTCCCTTTTAGATATTGATTGTAAACCCGCATCACATCTGCCTTAGTAACAGCGTGAAAACGTTTCCATTCTTCGGTCATAAAATTGGGATTCGCTTGAAACGTTTGATATGCCGCCAATTGCGACACCTTACCCGCCACGCTCGAAAGACTACCAATCGTGTTCGATTCGTAACCCGCAATAAAACGTGTAAGGTCGTCGTCACTCACGCCCGTTTTTTCAAATTCGGCAATGGTTTGGCGCACCATTTTTTCCATATCAGCCAAAGATTTGCCAGGCAAAGGCAATACACGGAACGTAAATTCACCCGCCAATTCAGAATTGGAATTGTTGCAAGAGGCTTGGGTTGCCATTTCCGCTTTCACCATGTTTTTATACAACAAAGAGTTTTTACCTTGACCTAAAATCTCCGCCAAACAATCCAAAGCGGCTTCGTCATTGGAGTAGCGGGGTGGGGCAGGGAAAGTCATCGCCAAAAGCGGCACTTTAATGTATTGATCTTCGTAAGAACAATAACGGTCTTTATCCAAAACAGCAACGCTGCTTGGCATGTTATCCACCTTTTCGCCACGAGGAATGCTGCCAAAATATTTCTCCGTTAATTTAATGGCATCTTGAACATTCACATCACCACCAATGGTCACAACAGCATTGTTGGGGCCATACCAACGGAGGAAAAAGTTTTTCAAATCGTTCACATCCACACGATTCAAATCTTCCACGTAACCAATCGTGAGCCACTGATAGGGATGCCCATACGGATACATGTTGCGTGAAGTTGTTTCAGAAGCCAAACCATAAGGACGGTTGTCGTAATTCTGCCCACGCTCATTTTTTACGGTCGAGCGTTGCACTTCAAATTTCTTTTGCGTCACGGCATCCAACAAAAAGCCCATGCGGTCGGCTTCAAGCCAAAGTGCGGTCTCAAGTTGATTGTTAGGAACGGTTTCGTAATAGTTCGTGCGGTCACGATTGGTTGAGCCATTGAGCGTGCCACCTGCTGCTGTCACCAACTTAAAATGTTCTTCATCCGCCACATTATCCGAGCCTTGAAACATCATGTGTTCAAAGAAATGCGCAAAACCTGATTTGGCAATTTCCTCCCGTGCCGAGCCTACGTGATAGGTCACGTCCACGTGTACGAGTGGGTCGGAATGGTCTTCGTGAATCACCAAAGTTAAGCCATTGGGCAAAACATATTTTTCGTAAGCAATGAGGATTTCATCGCCTTTGCGGGTCACTTTTTCAACCAATTTGGCTTGTGCGGTTGTTATTTGCAAAGCGAGGATTGTGAGTAAAAGTGTAAAAATTGGGTATTTTAGTTTTTTCATTCTTGTAAGATTTTTATTTTAATTGAAAAGGAAAATTCTGTTGAAAGGTTGACTCAAATATAGGTATTTTTTTTTAACACATAGGCACATAGGATACATAGAGTTATATAAAGTGTTGATTATAAATGAGTTATATATAAAACTATGTGTCCTATGTGCCTATGTGTTAAATAGAAAAATTTTAAATTTATTATGTTTTTTTACTTTTCACAGAAGAGAATGTAATATCTGAAATAAAAATAGAATGGAGAGAAAATTTTGTCGAAAGTGGTTTTTGGCTTTACGAAGGTTTGGGAAATAAAAAAGGGTATCGTCGAAGATGTCGAGATACCCCCTCAGTATTTTTATGATTTTTGATTGTTTCTTGTGAGACAAAATAGACCACAGATTTGACAGATTAAACAGATTTCTAAATGATTTTCAAGAAAAAACAGTGTTAATCTGTTAAATGAGTTAAACCAGTGGTTAAAATTAATTATTGCAACTTTATCATACTGCCTTCAATCTTTGGCAAAAGCTCTTTTATGAACCCACAAACTTCATTGGGTGCTTCCCAATTCAACAAATGTCCTCTACCTTCAATTTTCAATAATTGTGCTTTAGGAATGCCTTTTGCCAAATTTTCGGAATGAAATGCGGGAGCCGTTTTATCAAAACTGCCAACTAAAATGGTGCAAGGAATTGTAATTTCATTTAAGCGGTTGTAATAATTTTCATCCACAAAAGCCTTTAAAATAGGTATGAGTTGGTTATAATTTTGCAGTTTTGTATTATCCAAAGAGGATTGCACAATGGCTTTATAAGGCTTGCCAATCAAAGACGCACCAAAGAGAGTGGCTAATGATTTTACGCCTAAAATGGATTGGAGATAACCTTTTTCTATCATTGGAATTTGTATCTTGTTTTGGTCGTTGTCTCGACTAATATCTCCAGCAAAACTCGACATGATGAGCGCAGCATGTATCCTTTGTTTTGCAACATCGGCATAATCCAGCAAAAATTTGACGGTCAAAAAACCACCCATTGAATGACCCACTAACACCGCATCTTTAACATCAAAATGCTCCAAAACTGTTTTGTAATCCGAAGCCATTGCGGTAGAACTAATACCATCTTTTCCGACACTACTTTTGTTATGCCCCCGTTGTTCAAAAGCAATAACACGAAAACCTTCTTTGACCAATTGATTGAAAACGAGATTCCAATCCCTTAAAGTGCCACCAAAACCGTGGGCAAGAACAATCGTTTGCCCTTTTCCCGCTGAGATAGTACGCAATTTTGTTCCATCAGGACAATTGATGTAAGTTTCATCGCCTATGGGTTCCTGAGAAAACACTTCATAAGAAATATCTTCGGGTGCGTTATTGATTTGGTAAGCTTTCCATTGCACAAAAGCGGTGACAAAAACGACCAAAAGGACTACGAGAATGAGCACTATTTTAAAGAATTTCTTCATCATAATTTTAGTTTTATTTCGACCAAATATAGAACAAATAATTAGAATGTAGCTGTTTGGTTTGAAAAGTTTTTTCTAAAAAAATAGATAAAAGGATTGTACACGAACCTTTTCAGTAGTTATTAAGACAGCCACGAATTGCACTAATTTACACCATAAAAATAAAATATTTTGTTTCATTTATACACATTCTTGTTTTTCTAAAAATAAAAATATAACTTTGTTTTGTGGAAATGCCTCAAAATACTGAGGGGCCTGTTTTCACATAAAAGAAACATTGTAATTTTAAAATAAAGCAAATCAACGAGTTATGAAAAAGCAACCAGGAAACAGGATGTATAATTTCCCTGACGCTGACCTTTATCAGATGTGTATCACGACACTCCGCAACGCCCACCGTGACGCAGAACAGTTCAAACAATATGGTTATAGCTTAGACAAACTCACAGGGTTTGCCACGCAATGCGACAAATTCAAAAACTTGCCCGACGATGACGAACTCGTAGGTGATCAAATGATTGTCACCGAAAAAAAATATGATGCCGCCGAAAAACTCAAAGCGACAATTCGCAGCATTATGACTCGGGTGGAAATGAAATATGGCAATCGAAGTGGTCGGTATCGCAAGTTTGGTACGTCTAAAATAGGAGATATGACAGATGCACAATTGTTCTTTTGTGGCAGAAGAGTTGCTCGTGTGGCTCGTCAACAAGCGGACTTTTTAAGCGATGTCGGCTTGACAGAAAACCAAATTCAAAGGGTTTTGGATGCGTGTTCGGTGTTTGAAATTGCGCTAAATATTCAACAAGATAGAATTGCGGAAAGGGATATTTCAGTCGAAACCCGCATAGAACAAGGCAACCGCATTTATGAACAAATGGTTGACATTTGCAACATCGGCAAAGACGTTTGGATGGATAAAGATCGGGTCAAATACGATCAATATTGCGTGTATGAAAGCAACAATGAACAAAAAATTGTGCGTAAACAAAGGCTTGTTGCCGAAGGTGGAAAACCGTAAAATGAACCACAGATTAGACTGATTTAACTGATTTACAGTGATTTTCTTTCAAAAATATAAAAAAATCACTGTAAATCAGTCAAATCAGTCAAATCAGTGGTTAAAATGCTTATGCAGGTTTTTCCTTCAAATCCACCTTCATCAATATCAAAAAGCCAATCAAAAACAATAATGCCATCGCCACCACGCTATACCGCAAGCCAATCAATTGATCAATAGAACCAAAGACAAAAGTGCCCATCACAACCGCTAATTTGTCCGTCAAATCGTAGAAACTATAAAACGAAGTGGTGTCTTTTGTCCCCACGGGCATGAGCTTTGCATACGTGCTGCGAGCAAGGCTTTGGATGCCGCCCATGACGCTGCCCACGCAAGCCGCCAAAGCATAAAAAGGTTGTTGAGACTCAATAAAATAAGCCGAAAGACATATCGCTACCCAACAAGCTAACAAAATACTGAGGGCTACTTTATTTCCATAACGTTCAGAAACCTTTGCAAAACCCCATGCACCCAATGCACCTAACAATTGAATAACTAACACAACCGTTATTAAATTCTCCGTTTTGAAGCCCAAAACTTTAGTCGCAAAAGTCGTTGCAAGAAATATCGTCGTCTGAACGCCCGCATCAAAAAAGAAGAACGAAGCGAGATACCTTTTCAAGTTTTTATTGGTTTTCACGGTTTTCCACACCTTCAAAATCTCCCCAAAACCCTTCCAAAACACGCCTTTACTGAGGGGGGTGTTGCTATCGGCGGGCATTCGTTTGAAAGTAATGTTCGCAAAAGCCAACCACCAAATGCCTACCATCACGAACGCCAAACGAGTTGGAATACTCGCATCGGGAAAACCCAATTTATCGTACATCAAAATCATGGCAAGGTTGACCACCAAAAGTAATGTCGCACCCAAATACCCATACGTAAAACCCCGTGCGGAAAGACTATCAAACTTATCAGGCGTGGCTATCAAGGGCAAGTAAGAATTGTTAAAAACCACCCCACCCGCATAACCAATCATGGCTAAAACATACATGATCCAACCAATAAACCACTCTTCTGGTTTCTCCATAAAATACATCGCAATGCACGAGAGCGCACCTATGTACGTGAAAATACGCATAAAAAACTTGCGCTTGCCACCATAATCCGCAATGCCCGAAAGCGGCGGCGAAAAGAACGCCATAATACCATAAGACAACGTAATCGCAAACGCCATCATTGCGCTTGACGAAATGTTTTGACTTAAAATGTGAATCGTTTTAGGTGCAATGGCATCAAAATAAGGCGGAAAAACGGCCGTGGCAATCACCAAAGAATGCGCTGAATTGGCGCAATCAAAAAACGCCCAACCGTTCATCGTTTTTGGGTCATTTATTTTGATGGTTGGTTCAAGGGTATTGTTTAAAGGATTCATATCT
>JAYTMW010000088.1:0-12587 GCA_043728105.1 Saprospiraceae bacterium
TACCTTAACCTCAAAGAAAAATCAAGAACAGCATTATGGAAAAACCACAAGGTCAATTAGTCAAAAGTATCACCCTCGCTTCGGCGACAATTTTACTAATCACGCCCCCCAAAGCCGCTCAATACTGAGGGGCCTCCGTTCAATATCAATCATTCTTTTGTCATTGAGTTAAAAGAAAACAACAAGAAAATCTTAACTTTGCTTCATGGAAAGGAAAATTTTGCCCATTAGCCGACAATCTTTCAAGAAATTGAGGGAGGAGAACTGTATTTACGTGGATAAAACGCAATACATCTACGACCTCTGCCGTGACGGAGGTATGTACTTCTTGTCTCGTCCACGCCGTTTTGGCAAATCTCTTTTGCTTTCGACCATGTTAGAGATCTTCAAAGGCAGCAAGGCTCTTTTCGAAGATACTTGGATAGCCGATAAATGGGACTGGACGCAAACGAGCCCTGTTATTCATATTTCTTTTTTAAGTGTGTCTTATGAAAGGCAGGGTTTAGAGGCGGGACTTAGGCAGTTTTTATTAAACCTGTTTAAAGAAAATCAACTCGTACCCATTGAAGATGACAATATCAAATCGCTGTTCACAAATTTGATTCAACAACTGCACGACAAACACGGCAAAGTGGTCATCCTCATAGATGAATACGATAAACCAATCATTGATTATTTAGAATTTCATAAACTACCCGAAGCCAAAGTTAATCAAGAAGTTTTGGGGCTGTTTTATGGTGCTTTGAAAGATGCCGACATTTATATTCGCTTGTTGTTCATTACGGGTATTTCTAAATTTACGAAGGTTTCCCTTTTTTCTAAGCTGAATAATCTCAAAGATTTGACCGTGCATCCCCGCTTTGCATCCATGTTGGGTTATACGCAACAAGAGTTAGAGGGCTGTTTTCCAGATTATATTGAAGGACTTTTAACCGCTTTCCCGCATTACAACCGTGAACAGCTATTGAACAAAGTGAAAACGTGGTACAATGGCTACAGTTGGGACGGTAAAACAGGGCTTTATAACCCTTTTGGCATCTTACTTTTTTTAGACAGTCAAGATTTTCAAGGCTATTGGTTTGACACGGGAACGCCTACTTTTGTCGCAAAAAAAATGTTGGAACAATCTTTTTTTCAGATTGAAAATATAGAAACATCCATCAATTTTTTAAACCAATACAATTTAGATAATCTCGAATTAACATCTTTGCTTTTTCAGACGGGCTATTTGACCATAAAACAAAAATCGGAAGATGGTCAATTGGTTTTGTCGTATCCCAATCAAGAAGTTCGAGAAGCCATGTACACTTTTTTGATGGACAATATGGGGCATACCATTGGCGGCAGTGGCGCATCGGTGCATCATTTGAAACGGGTTTTTATGACCAATGATTTAGAGAAAGCACGAGACATTTTAGTGTCTTTGTTCAGCGACTTGGCTTTTGACGTTTATACCCACCAAACCCAAAAACAAGTTGAAGGTTTTTATCATGGTATGGTGCATATTTTGTTCAAATGCTTGGGTTTATACATGAAAAGCGAAGTGCACAGCTCCAAAGGACGAGCCGATAGTATCGTCGAAACGCCAACCCATATTTATTTTCTTGAGTTCAAATTAAACAGTAATGCTGATACGGCTTTTCAGCAAATCGTGGATAAAAAATATGCCGCTCCCTACACCACCGATGGCCGTATGAAAACAGGTATTGGCATCAATTTTAACAGCAGTACAAAAGAGTTAGACGATTGGAAAGCAAACATTTTGTAATGCCTTGCTTACTACTATTATGAAGAAAAAAACAACATTATGGAAAAACCACAAGGTCAATTAGTAAAAAGTATCACCCTCGCTTCGGCGACCATTTTAGTCGTCAGTTCCGTCATTGGCACGGGCGTTTATAAGAAAGTAGCCCCCATGTCAGCCGATTTATTGTCACCCGATTTGGTGTTGGCGGCATGGCTTTTGGCGGGCGTTTTAAGCCTTTTTGGGGCTTTGAGCAACGCCGAAATTGCGGGCATGTACGCCGATTCGGGCGGAGAATACGTGTATTACAAGCGCATTTACGGCAAATTCATGGCTTTTATGTTCGGTTGGACCACTTTTGCTATCATCAAAACAGCCTCCGTGAGTTCCATTGCTTATGTGTTTTCGCAGTCGTTTAATTCGCTCATAAAATTACCACAGTTACCCGACGAAATATCGAACCTCGAATTCGGCATTTTCAAGCCTTTTGAGAATTTTGGGGTCAAAATGTTCAGCATTATTTTGATTTTATTACTCACTTATATCAACACCCGTGGTCTGAAATTTGGTGAGCTTTTGAGTAAAAACATCACGAAATTGGTCATCGCAGGTTTGGCTTTGATTGTCATTTCAGGATTATTTTTTGGTGGCGGTAGCGTACAAAATTTCTCTACACCCGCAACCACTTTCGTAAATCACGGTTGGTCAAATTTTGATTTTATAAAAGCCTTATTTGGTGCCATGCTCGCCGCATTTTGGGCGTATGAAGGTTGGAATACCGTTGGTTTTATCGGTGGCGAAATTCAAAACCCGAAACGCAATTTGCCTCTGGCTTTGGGCGGTGGTTTGGGTATCATCATCGTGGCGTATATGCTCGTCAATTTCACGTATCTCTACGTTTTGCCCATTGACGGATTAATTGCAGTGAAAAAAGCGGCAAATCAAATTGCCGCTGTGGAAGTGATTCGTTCATTTGGCGGCGTTTTGGGCGCATCTATTTTGTCCGTTTTGATACTCATAACGACATTGGGTTGTACCAATTCAACCATTTTAATGCCGCCACGCATCTATCAAGTCATGGCAAAAGACGGTCTTTTTTTCAAAAGTGCCGCCACCATTCACCCCACAACCAACACGCCAAACGGAGCGTTGTGGATTCAAGGTATTTGGGCGTGTCTTTTGGTGCTATCGGGCACGTTTGACCAATTGACGGACATGCTTATTTTTGCCGCCTTCTTTTTCTACGGGGCAACAGCTTTCGGCGTATTCATTTTGCGCATCAGAGAACCCGAAACACCTCGACCGTATAAGGTTATTGGCTATCCGATTGTACCCGCCGTTTTCGTTTTGTTTTGCGTTGCTTTGATTGTCATCACGTGCATCACGCACCCACGAGAGGCGGGTATTGGTTTGGTTTTAATGGCTACTGGTTTGCCTTTTTACTATTATTGGACCAAAAATACTGAGGGGGTATGAGTGAAGTAAAAAAAACGACCCACGTTTCTTCCATTGATGCCTTGCGAGGCATTGCTGCCTTAGCCGTGTGCCTTTTCCATTTTTCAGGCGGCTTTCTCGCCAAAGACAACATCGTGACCATAGCCAATCAATACGGCTACTTGGGTGTGGATGCGTTTTACGTCATTTCGGGCTTCGTGATACCTTTGTCTTTTTCTGTAAAAAACTATCAAATAACCCAGTTTTGGTCTTATTTTAAAAAGCGATTTGTCCGCATTGAACCCGCCTATTGGGTCAGTATGGTTTTGATTATCTTTAAAGAAATGACGGGTATTTTCATTCAAGATTACCGCTACTTTCAGTTTCCAAACTACACTTTTGCGGGCATTGGTGGACACTTTTTACACATCAACGATTTTTTCAACCTACCGTGGCTGCAAGCCGTTTATTGGACTTTGGCGATTGATTGGCAGTTTTTCCTCCTCATCGGCGTACTCTTTTTTTGGGTCAATCGCTCCGAATGGTGGGCTCGTTATCCGCTTTATGTCGCTTTCATTGGCGTAAAATGGTGGTTCGACCCATTGGCTACAAAACCGTGGTTGTTTTATTTTCTACCGCTTTTTGTGCCTGGCATGGTGCTTTTTCATTACAAAAGAGGGTACATGAATTTACTCTCTTTTATCTCTATTTTCATTCCAAGTGTAAAAAAAGAGACCCTACAACGGCTTGAGTTTTCCCTCATCATGGGCGGTGTTCTGTACGCTATTTTCTATAAAATGTGGTGGAATCACCTCATTGCCGCCGCTCTTTCAGTTTTAATTATCGAGTTTTTTACCCACGATTTTAAATTTATGACTTACATGGGTAAGATTTCCTACTCGATGTATTTGACCCATATTTTCAGTGGTTGGTGGGTCACGTCCGTCTTGGTACATGTGTTGCAAGATGAAATATCCCGTACCGTAGCTGTGTTTATTGGCGTAGTAGTGAGCATTGCTTTTGCAAAATTATTTTATGATTATGTGGAAAAACCGACGCAGGAGTGGGCGAGGAAGGTTTGAAATATATTTATGATTAGAATCAAATGGCTATTTTAAAACTCAAATTTACAATTTATGGATAAGAAAACTATAACTATTCTTGGATGCGTAATAAAAATACTGTTGCGTTTTTAGGTTTGAGAAAAACTAAACAACGGTAATTTTAAAGGTAACGAATTCGATAGGTTTAAAAACAAAGCAGGGTTTAATAGCAAAATACTTTCTGTATTTGACTACCAAAAAGTAAAATAATGATTTCTATTTTAAAAAAATACCTAAATACAACCAACGCCAAAGTCTCTTTCAAGACCCTAACATCAGGTCACATCAACAAAACCGTAGAAGCGACCCTCTCCTACCCCACGCACGAAATGCGCTACATTTTGCAACGGATTAACACCCAAATTTTTCCAAAGCCACAAGACATTATGGAAAATATTGAAACCGTAGCAAAGCATCTTGAAGCCAAAAACTATCCTCGACCGATACTAAAATGTATGCCTTTAATAAAAAATGAAGGATTTTTAGTAGAAAATGACTCAAATACTGAGGGGCCCCTTCTAAACCAAAATGCGGAAACCGAAGGCACATGGCGAGTCGTTTACGCCATCGAAAACAGCTACTCAATTTTAACCGTTGATAATACAGAACAGGCCTACGATGCCGCTTTTGCCTTCGGCGAATATGGGCGTTATTTGAGTGATTTGGATGTCTCAAAAATACACACCATCATCCCCCGTTTTCACGATGCCGATTTGCGCATAGAACAATTTAGAGCGGCATTAAAAGGAGGCCCCTCAGTATTACGGCTTGAAAAAGCTAAAAATGACTTAGTTTTTATTCAAAATCACATACCTTTTTTTGAAAATAAAAAATTAGATATACCCTTGCGTGTCACGCACAACGATACTAAAATCAGCAATATTCTTTTTGATAAAACAACTAAAAAACCATCGTGCATCATTGACCTCGACACGCTGCAACCCAGCACAATTCTATCTGATTATGGCGATATGGTACGGGCTTACACGCCCAACATGGGTGAAGACGACCCAAATTTTAAAGACCTAACCATGCGTTTTGATTTCTTCAAATCCATGACCGCAGGTTTTTTAGACGGTTTAAAAGAAGCCTTAACACCCAATGAAAAAGCGGCTTTAATATTTGGTGCAAAGCGCACGATTTTCGTACAAGCCCTCCGTTTTATGAGCGATTATTTGAACAATGATGTGTATTACAAGACGCATTATGACGACCACAATCTCATTCGGGCGCAAAATCAATTGGCTTTGTATGAGTCTATTTTGAAGCAAGAAAAAGAGATGGAAAAGTTTATTTTAGAAGGTAAATAAGATGTTACTTAGATAAAAAAGTAAGGTTTAGCTTATCTTTGCAAGAGTTATTTAATTTTTATAATTTGAATTAGGATAGGTAGGATTTTTAAAGGATTTTATAGGATTTTTTTACGCAATCCTATAAAATCCTTTAAAAATCCTACTTATCCTAATTCCATTCATTCTGATAAATGAAACCTAAAATAACCCTCCTCGGGGCTGGCCCAGGCGACCCAGATTTGATGACCATAAAAGGCATGAAAGCCCTCCAAAAAGCCGATGTTGTGATGTACGATGCCCTCGCAAACGAGGTGCTTTTGGATTATGCCCCCCCGCATTGCAAAAAAATTTACGTTGGAAAACGAGCCAATGAATGTGCCTTCACCCAAGACGAAATCAACGCCATGCTCATAAGTGAGGCTCTCGAAAATGGTCATGTCGTGCGTTTGAAAGGTGGCGACCCTTACGTGTTTGGGCGTGGGCATGAGGAGTTGGAGGAGATACGCAAAGCGGGCATCGAAGCGGAAATTATCCCCGGCATTTCGAGTGCCATAGCTGCCCCACAAGCCGTGGGCATTCCCGTAACCCGTCGAGGTCTGAGCGATAGTTTTTGGGTTATGACAGGTCATACTACTGAGGGGTTTACTTCAAACGAACTCATTTCAGCCGTAAAAACGGAAGCCACGGTCGTGATTCTCATGGGTTTGGGTCGGTTAAGCACCATTGTTGAGACCTATAAATCGGTTCATAAACACAATTTACCCATTGCCGTCATTCAAAATGGGACTTTACCGCATCAAAAAGCGGTAGTTAGCACCATTGAAAATATTGAAGAAGATGTGAAAAAGGCAGAGATAAAAACGCCCGCAATTATCGTTATCGGTAGCGTGGCAGCTTTGGCAAATAGGGGTTTTTATAGTGATAATTATAAAAATTTCCTTAAAAAAGAGCAAAATACTGAGGGGCCCCTTCCAAAGTTTTTGCCTTCTAAAAATGACCTATTTCCTATTTTTTTAAAGCTACACGAATTACGCTTATTAATTGTTGGCGGTGGCTATGTGGGTTTAGAAAAAATAACAGCCGTTCTACAAAATAGCCCATTGGCAAATATCACGTTGGTTTCGCCCGAAATTCGACCAGAAATTCAAGAGCTTGCGAAGGAATATCCAAACATAAAACTTGAATTTAAAGGTTTTCAAACCAAAGATTTAGGGGATAAAGATTTGGTTATCGTCGCCACAAACGATAAGGAATTAAACAAAGACATCAAGGGTTGGGCCAAACAAGTGGGCATCCTTTGCAACGTAGCCGACACGCCTGATTATTGCGATTTTTACCTCGGTTCGGTGGTCAAAAAAGGCAGTTTGAAATTGGCAATTTCTACCAACGGTCAATCGCCCACGATGGCAAAGCGGATTCGTGAAGCCTTAGAAGATGTTTTCCCCGACGAATTAGAAGATGTTTTTAGGAAATTAAGAGATATTCGTAAGCAATTGAAGGGGGATTTTGAAGAAAAAGTGCGTAGGTTGGATGAGATTACGAGGGTTATTTCGGAAAAGACGGAAAATACTGAGGGACCTCCTTTGTAAGAAAAATCCCCCAAGCGTTTGAAACGCTTGGAGGACTAAAAACCTTGTTTTGGGCATTAATTTCTAACAACACCAACTGTTTATTCTTGATTTGCGGATTACAAATTCCACAAAATGGTGTATTTTCGCCCATTCTTACCATTTTAATAAAACAGAAATGAAGTCCATCATTGGTTACGCACAAGCGGATTTTAAAACTTTGATAGCAGACGGGAGCCTTTATATAGATCGCACCGCTTTTATTGAGACCATGGAGAATCAGAGTAATAGAAACCTGATTTTCGTCCGTCCTCGTCGTTTTGGCAAGTCGTTGTGGCTGTCAATTCTGCACTATTACTATGGTGTAGAGCATAAAGATAAGTTTGAAACGCTGTTTGGTCATTTAGCGATTGGTCAAAACCCAACGCCTTTGCGGAATAGTTACATGGTTTTACGTCTGCAATTTGCTGGTATTGACGTGGATACAGACCTGTCAACCTTTAATGGATTTCGAGCCAATGTTAGATCGGGAATCACGAATTGCATGTCAGCTTACTCTTCTTATTTTTCAGAAGGAGAACGAGAAAGAATAGTAGCAACCGACACACCTGCCGATATGATACAACTATTTTTTGATTTTTATAAAGATAAAAAAATACCGTATCCAATTTATATCCTGATTGACGAATACGACCAATTTGCCAACGAATTGGTGGGTCTTGATACCGAGCGATTTAAGTCAATTATTGGTAGTTCGGGTTTTGTCCGCAAGTTTTATGAAATGATAAAAAATGCCGCCAATGCAGGTGTAGTCAATCGTTTTTTTGCCACGGGTGTTTCGCCTTTGACCGTTGATGCGATGACAAGTGGGTTTAACATTTCATCGAGCATCAGTTTGGAATTAAAATACCATGATTTAATGGGTTTTAAACGAGAGGAAGTCATATATATCCTTAAAAAAGTCGGTGCAACGGATGAGAATATACCGCTTATTTTGGAAGATTTAAAAGAATGGTACAATGGCTATTTATTCCACGGTGAAGCGACTGAAAGGCTTTATAATTCGGATATGATTATGTATTTCGCTTCGCATTATGAAGAAAAAAAGAAATACCCAACCCGCATGTTAGATGCCAATATTGCCACTGATTATACCAAAGTGAAAAAGGTTTTTAATATTCAACAACGGGAAGATGAGTTTATTCCGATTCTAAAACAGCTCACTACTGAGGGAGTACTCACAGCTCAAATTACCGATTTTTTTAATCTCGAAAAAAAAATTACGGATAATGATCTCATCAGCCTGTTGTTTTACATGGGTTGGATTACCATTAAGGAAGAATCAGAAGGGCGTTTCATTTTTGAAATACCAAACCGTGTGATTCGAGATTTATATTACAACTATTTTATTGACATCGTAGAAGCCGAAACGGGCTTGAATCGCAGTGTGCTGAAAATTCAAAACGCCTTGGAAGAAATATCCAGAAACAACAATCCACAACCTTTTTTAGAACTCATAAAAGCCTTGATTGACAAGGATTTATCCCTTCGTGATGCCAAAGGTTTTGATGAAAAACACCTCAAAATGTTGATGATTCCGTATTTGAGCCTTTCGGCTTCGCACTATGTTGTGAGTGAAGACGAATGGGAAAATGGTTACGTAGATGTTCTCCTTTTGAAACGCCCTCACGCTACAACCAAATATAATTTCATCATTGAGCTTAAATATGTGAAAAAAGGGAGTGAAAACACCCTCCAAAAAGTGGCGGACGAAGGACGTGCGCAAATTCATAAATACATCCAATCCGAAAATGCCAAACGCATACCAAGTTTGAAAGCGTGGTTGCTCGTTTTGGTTGGGCGTGAATGGCAATTGGTGGAGGAGATTATGGTTGGTTTATGATGTAGGGTAACTCTCTCAATATTTAGGTAAAATAAAGCAAAGACATTAAAACTGAAAGGCGATTTTGAAGAAAAAGTACGCAAGTTGGATGAAATAACGAGGGTTATTTCGGAAAAAGGGGAAAATACTGAGGGGGCCTCTTTTAAAAATTAAAAACTCGCAAGGCGACTCAAAAGTCGCCTTGCGAGTTTTTAATTTTGCTTTACTTCCCCTTTCCACAACCTTTCAAAATCTTATTATGGTTAGCGATATAGGCATTATCCTTTTCTTTTATCGCCATTTCTAAACCTTTTGTGGCATCATCGGAAGCAATATCGCACTTACCTAATTTGGCGGCAATTTTCGCCCGCAGATAATACGTCCAATATTGTTTGTCTTTTTCAACCACTTTATTGGCCCAATCTAAGGCTTGATTGAGGTCGCCGCCGTTGTCAAAATAATAGTTGGCAGCGTCACTATATGTATCCGATGTGGCATCCGCTTTACTGGTTTTTTCCTTGATTTCAGCCATGATTTGCGCATTTGGGTCTTGCTTTATGTTGAATTTCACACGGGTATTTTCCCAACTAACTACCACCTTTGCAGACGTTGCTGTAAAATCCGTGAAAGCCATCGTAAAATGCTCTTCTTTGGCTACCGTTTTCTCCGCTTTTACTTTAAAACGCACCAAATCATCCGCTTCTTTGTATTCATAAACGCCCCATTGTTCAGGTTTTTTACTAAGGATAATTGTCCACTCTGTAAGCCCCGGAATGGTAGCGATACCATACGTTCCCGCAGGTACTTTCTGACCTTCAATCATCACCTCTTCCGTGAGTTTTAGGTTCGGAATTTTGTTCGCTCCTGTGCGCCAAACTTGCCCGTAAGGCACGAGTGCGCTACCCATCATTTTGCGTCCTTTCAACGACGGACGACTATATTCGATGGTAGCCGTGACCAACCCAATATTTTGAATGACCGTGGCACTTGGACTCGGTGCTGGCGTTTTAATTTGAGCCTGAGCGGTGAAAGCGATGCAGCAAAGCAGCAAGATTTTAAATGAAATACTTTTCATAATGATTGGTTTTAATGATAAAAATGAAATTATGAGGCGCAAAGAAACGATAGAAAACAATTAAAAATTAAGAATTAAAAAATAATAATTTGAATCAAGAAAAAATGAATTAAGTTTGAAACCCTACCCTTTAAGTGCTAATGCTTATATTTGTCTTGATTTTGGTTTTATATTATTTTTCACGGAGCTTAATTTTAATTTCGTCGAATTCGACAAAGTTAAAAAGTAGAAGTTTAAAGATAACGAATTCGTAACCTTTAAACTTCTACATGGTTTTTAAGAATCAAAATGCCATGAGTTAGAGGTTTTATTTTAAAAACAGCAAAATGAAGTTTTCAAAAAATTAAAAAGTGCTAAAAAATAAACGCCCATATCATAAAAATACTGAGGGGTCGTTCATAACCAATTGATTATCAAATAATTATCCACCCAATAATTCATGCCCCCCAATTCTTAATTTTTAATTTTTAATTAATTTATGACCATAGCTGATTTAATAGGCAACACGCCGCTTGTAGAAATCAATCGTTTGAACCCCAATCCCAACGTGAAAATTTTTGGCAAACTCGAAGGACACAACCCTGGTGGCAGCGTCAAAGACCGACCCGCTTTGAACATGATTCGCAGTGCCGTGGAGCGTGGCGACATTCAATCGGGCATGAAACTCATCGAAGCCACAAGCGGCAACACGGGCATTGCACTGGCGATGGTGGCGCGCCTTTTTAACATCGAAATTGAACTCATCATGCCCGCTAATTCCACCAAAGAACGCACGCTCACAATGGAGGCTTTTGGCGCAAAAGTTATCTTGCTCGACAACATCGAAGCCTGTCGTGACTATGCGGAGGAGAAATCGAAAACGGGCGACTATCTTCAACTCGATCAATTTTCAAATCCCGATAATTTTATGGCGCATTATAAGACGACAGGGCCCGAAATTTGGCGAGATACTGAGGGGGCCGTCACACATTTTGTGAGTTCGATGGGCACGACGGGTACGATTACGGGTACTTCTATGTTTTTAAAAGAAAAAAATCCTAACATTCAAATCATTGGCTGCCAACCAACGGATGGGTCTTCTATCCCCGGCATTCGGCGTTGGTCAAAAGAGTATGTACCTAAAATTTTTGACCCTTCACGGGTGGATAGAGTCATGGATATTTCGCAAGCGGAGGCGACTGACATGGCTCAAAAACTCGCTAAAACAGAGGGTATTTTTGCGGGCATGAGCAGCGGAGGTGGCGCAGTGGCAGCATTTCGTTTGGCGCAAGAATTGACTTCTGGTGTGATTGTTTTCATCGTTTGTGATAGAGGAGATAGGTATTTGAGTAGTGATTTGTTTGGGAAATGACAAATAATTTGTAGTGCTTAAATTCAATAAAAGGCCCCCTCAGTATTTTCGCATTTTTTGATGCTTGATACTGAGGGGGCGATGTCGTTTTTATTTTCTAAAATATGCGCCAGCGAGAAAATTAAACCGCCAACTCTGTATTCAAAATATGCTTGAATTTACGCAGTATGAGCAATATTTTTTGCAAACCATCGGGATGCGTTGATAGAAAGCCCGTACTTATTGAATAGGTTTTTCCATCAAGAATCATAAAATACCAGTTTTCACCAATGACAGCACAACCATATAAGCGATTAGTATGCTCATGCTTCTCTTGTGCTATGAGCATAGCTAAAAGGAGTTGAGCAAAAGGGTCATTCGCTCGTTTGCGGGGTTTGTATTCGTGGAAATAGAAATAAGGTTGTTCTTTAAAGCCAAACGTAGATTTAGACACAGCATAGTCAGCAACAACCGAGAGGCGTTTTCCTTGAACAACACCTTTTAATTCAGCGTCAAAAGTACCCTCAAATATGTCTGAATCATATTCAACCATGTCTAAAAGGAGGGCAATAAATTTCATTTTCAAGGTTTCCTCATTCCAACCACTCATACTTCTGACAAGTTTATGCCGCCGCTTCTCAAGTAATTGAATATCGGCAGCATCTAAGTCATTTTCAACGGTTAACCAAGCATCTAAAAGCGGGTAACCTTCAAAAATCTTAGTCAAACCAAAGGTCTTGATGATTAAACCTTCTTCCCAATTGACGGTTTCTGATGTTCCTTTTGCCATGATTGAACTGATTTTAAGATAAAAGTAGGTATTTTAGACGTTAAAGTGAAAAAATTACACCTATTTAGCCGCAATAGAAAATTTAAGCGAATGTGAGGTATCTCATGCAAAAACAGCCGCTAAGTTAATCGTCAAACACTTAACAAAATACCGCAGTCAGCGCAAACATGAAAAACGCCCATCCTACAACCCAAACCGAGGACGCAACCAAGCCATTTTCTTATCATAATGCTCACTCGGCAGCGCATGACCCGCTTGTGGATAAAGCATATACGATTTTTCCGTTGAACCCAAATTATTGTACATCGAAAAATTAATAGCAGGCGGGCAAATATCGTCGAATAAACCGACCGCCATATAAACAGGCAC
>JAYTMW010000089.1:0-3143 GCA_043728105.1 Saprospiraceae bacterium
AGATACTATAAAATACAGATGGGTATTTCTAACTTTGTAGAGTATCTTCGCACGATACTACATTATCTTACTAAATATCAAACCAAAAGGCTAACGCAAATGGTATTTTTAGATTTCGAGAAACCCCTTGAAACGCTTTATGAGCAACTTGATAAAGTGAAGCAAATTGGTGAGTCTGGTGAATTGGACGTGGCTCCCATGATTGCTGAATTGGAAAGCAAAATCAAGGACAAAATCAAGGAAATTTACGCTAATCTTACGGGTTGGGATAAAGTTCAGCTTTCTCGCCACCCCGAGCGACCTTACACGCTGTTTTATGTGCAGCAAATGTGTCAAAAATTCATCGAACTGCACGGCGACCGCAATTTTGCGGACGATAAGGCAATCGTTGGTGGCTTGGCGGAGTTGGACGGGCAAACCATTGTCGTCATTGGGCATCAAAAAGGCATCAACATAAAGATGCGTCAATATCGTAATTTTGGTATGGCGAATCCCGAAGGTTATCGGAAGGCTTTGCGTTTGATGAAAATGGCGGAACGTTTCAATTTTCCCGTCGTTTGTTTGATTGATACGCCAGGCGCAAACGTGAATGAACAGGCTGAGGAACGTGGGCAAGGCGAGGCAATTGCCCGCAATTTGTTTGAAATGGCGCAGTTGCGTGTGCCTATCGTGTGCGTGGTTATCGGCGAAGGCGCATCGGGCGGGGCTATCGGCATTGGCTTGGGCGACCGTGTTTTTATGATGGAAAATACTTGGTATTCCGTTATTTCACCCGAATCTTGCTCGTCTATTTTGTGGCATTCGTGGGATTACAAGGAGCAGGCTGCGGAGGCTTTGAAACTTACGCCCGACCACATGTATAATTTTGGTCTTATTGATGGCATCATTCCAGAACCACTCGGCGGGGCGCACACGGCTCCCGAAGAGACTGCCGCTACTTTGAAAAAATGGATTAAAAAAGCAATAGCTGAATTGCAGCCGCTTCAACCCGATGAACTCGTTGATTTGAGGATTGAAAAATACAGTAAAATGGGTTCTTACGAAGCGTTGAAAGAAGTGGCAAATGAGGAAAAATAAGTAGTATCAAATAAAAAGTATTGAGTAAAAAAATATATAAAGCCTTCATAATCAAGGTTTTATAAAAAAAATATCGAACTTGCACAACTTAAATACTTCAACTTTCAATATTCCTTGTTCGATATTCGTTATTCAGTACCCCCTCAGTATTTTAATCAAAAACATACACATACAATGAGACTAACTAATTCATTGCAACGCAAGTTGCACCACCGAACTTTACGAAAACGATTCAATACCACTAAAATTTTACCTAAAATAAACCCAAAAGAAGCAAAAACAATTGCTTTGCTTTTTGATGCAACTAAAAATGAGACCCGAAAAATCGTGGAATCATTTGCTCAAAAGTTGAGAAATAAGGGCAAAATTGTTACCCTTTTTGCTTTTTTTAATGGTAAAGAAAAACCCGATTGGGCTTTCAAATTTTTTAATGAAAAAGAAACCAATTGGTATGGCATTCCGAAAGGTGAGACCGTGGAAACGTTTTTGAATACAACGTTTGACATGATGTACTGCCTTTTCAACGAGCCACATTTGCCTTTGGAATACGTCGGGGCAATGGCGCAAGCGCATTTTAAAGCCGGTTCATACACCGATGATTTGACTCGATATGACCTAATGATTGATACACAAAACGCTGATTTAGAAGAACTTATACATCAAATAGAATTTTATTTAACAAAAATAGGTAGGAGCGAAAATGAGCTATCCACAGTTTAGAGGTACAGGCGTTGCTTTGATTACACCCTTCAAAGCCGATGCGTCAATTGATTGGGAGGCGTTGGAACGGGTCATTCACCACGTTGTCACAGGCGGGGTCAACTACATTGTTTCTTTGGGGACAACGGGCGAGGCTATCACGCTTTCGAGCAAAGAATGTCAACAAATTTTTGATTTTACGATTGATAAAGTGCAAGATAGAGTACCCGTCGTGGCGGGTTGGTTTGGCGCAAACAGCACGGCGCATCTTTTGGAGCGTCTGAAAAATGTTGATTTGAGACGGGCGGCGGCGGTGCTTTCGAGCAGCCCTGCCTACAACAAACCGATGCAAGAAGGCATTTATCGCCACTATGTTGAGGTTGAAAAAGTGTCGCCTGTGCCTGTTATTTTGTACAATGTGCCTGGGCGCACATCTTCAAACATGTTGCCCGAAACCGTTTGCCGCATCGCCGCATTGAGCAATAAATTTGTGGGCGTGAAGGAAGCATCGGGCAATTTGGTTCAAGCCGAATACATCATAAAACACCGTCCTTCGGAAGATTTTTTGGTTCTTTCGGGCGATGACCAAATTACATTGGGCATGGTGGCGTGTGGTGGTGATGGTGTAATTTCCGTTATTGCCAATTCTCACCCTGCCGAGTTTTCAGGTATGGTGCGTTCAGCTTTAAATAATGACTATTCTACGGCCCGTTTCTACAACGATATGTTGCATGATGTGCATCCTCTTCTTTATGCAGAAGGTAATCCCGTAGGCATCAAGGCTGCCGTAAGTATTTTAGGGTTGTGTGAAAATGAGTTGCGCTTGCCATTGGTGCCGATGTTAGGTGGCAATTATGATAAGTTAAAGATAGAGATGGAAAAAGCCAATGAGTTTGCTTTGGCTAAATCTTAACTAATATTGGATACATGCCCCCCTCAGTATTTTGACTTATTTTAGAAGAAATTTTAATCGCTATAAAAAAGCCACCGATTGCAACTGCAACGGTGGCTTTTCCTTAAAGCAATTTCTTATTACAATAGAAGATGCATTAAGTAGAAATTTTGGTGTGAGGCTTTTGACTTAATTTGTTAAATCTGAATCCATAGCCTTATTATTTCTATGATTGAGCATTTTAATCTTTGTTTTTATTTATTTTTATTCTAAAAAATTTGTTTTAAAAAGCTAATTTTGCCTATTGTTTTCAAGTAGGTAAAATAAAAAAATCTTACGGTATATTTCATAACGCATTGATTGTTAATACTTTACGCTTTATATGATTAAACTTATCTCCGCAGGCGCAGGCAGTGGTAAAACATATCGTTTGACCGAAGAAATGGTCAAACTACTGAGGGGTGGCACACGAGCA
>JAYTMW010000090.1:0-1586 GCA_043728105.1 Saprospiraceae bacterium
CCTTTTGGCGAAGTGCCGCCCATTGTCTATTCAGAAGTCATGGCAGATATGCAGTTTTTTAAGGAAAATCAAATTAAAAAAGAAGAAAAATGACAACAACTAACGACACTCTAAAACGTTGGCGATTGATACTTGGTGGCGACGAAGCGGACGGCACAGGCTGCACATTAAGCGGCAAAGATGCGGGCATGGATGCGGCGTTGTCGGCTCTCTACGATTTTGAGCGCAAGAAAAAATTTGACTACGAAGAAAAAGATAACGCCAAAGTTGGGCGAGGTGCATCCCAGCCACAAATTGCTCGTTGGTTGGGCGATATTCGACAATATTTTCCACAATCCGTAGTGCAAGTCATCCAAAATGATGCTTTGAAACAACCCGAATTGCAACGCAAACTCTTGTTTGAACCTGAGATATTGGCACAAGCCACGCCCGATGTGCATCTGTTAGCAACCTTGATGGAGTTGGGCAAAATGATTCCCGAAAAAACAAAAGATACCGCCCGACAAGTGGTAAAGCAAGTAGTGGATGATTTGATGCAAAAATTGGAGCAAAAAACCATACAAGCCATTTCGGGTTCGCTCAACAAAAGCGTGCGTAATAGACGACCACGCTACAACGAAATCAATTGGGATGCAACGATTCGGAAAAATTTGAAACATTATCAACCCGAATACAAAACCATCATTCCCGAAACCCGCATTGGTTACGGTCGCAAAAATAAACGCTCGCTAAAAGACATTGTGTTGTGCATGGATCAGAGTGGTTCGATGGGCAGCTCGGTGGTTTACACGGGTATTTTTGGTGCAGTTATGGCATCCTTGCCGACGCTAAAAACGCACATGGTGGTTTATGATACCGAAGTCGTGGATTTGACCGAAGACTTGAAAGACCCCGTTGACCTCCTTTTTGGTGTCCAACTCGGCGGCGGTAATGACACAAACAAGGCTCTGACGTATTGCCAATCGCTGATTACAAAACCCGATGATACTATTTTCATCCTCATAACCGACCTCTTTGAAGGTCACGGCGAACCCGAAAGATTGATGCGGCAGCGCATGGAAGAACTCGTGCAGGCGGGCGTTCAACTCATCGTTATTTTAGCTTTGGGCGACGATGGTTCACCCTCGTATGAGCGAGGCAATGCACAGTTTTTAGCGAAAATTGGCGTACCCGTTTTTGCTTGTACGCCCGACCTTTTTCCCGATATGATGGCAGCCGCCATTTCTAAACAAGATATGATGCAATGGGCAGGTGATAATAATGTGGTTTTGAAGGGGGGCGTTGGATAGGTCTTGATTAATTCTAAAATGGTTTATGTTTAGACAGTTTCAATAATTATCAAAGATCAAAGCCCATAAAACCTTATGTTTTCACACTATTTTCTACTTTTGTAATTTTATCATTCTTAAATTCTATTTTCAAATTACAATATGGGTGTAGTTCCCATTCGATGTATTTACTTACTGTTTTGTGCTGCGCACAAAAGGCGTGCATGAAAGTTTTCTTTCGGTTTGAACTAATTTTTCCCAATAGAAATTTTTCCAAAATTTCTATTGGGAAAAATTAGTTCAAACCATTTAGTCCTT
>JAYTMW010000091.1:0-3569 GCA_043728105.1 Saprospiraceae bacterium
GTGATAAATGTGGAAATAAAAACCGAGCATGAAATAACGGAGCGAGCTAAGGAATATACCGCATTGGCGGAAGAAGCCGTGGCTTCGGAAGAGTTGAAAATTGAAGAAATAGCAAAAAATACTGAGGGGGTATAAACCACTCAAATTTTACATGGATTAAAGGATTTTAAGGATTAAGGGATTTTTTTAAAATCTTATTAAATCAAAAAATCCTTAAATCCTTAAAATCATTTAATCCGTGTACAAACTCTTATAGAAAATGGACAATCAAAAAGCAATTGACATATTCAACACACTCATCGTCATCAACAACGATCGGTTTGAAGGATATTTCACCGCATCGTTGGAGACAGATAATTATGATTTAAAAATCTTGTTCTCCGAATTTTCTCAAACAAGCATCACTTGCAAAAAAGAGCTTGCCACAGAGGTTAGAAAAATGGGCGGCACACCCACCGAAGGCACGAGTGTCTCGGGCGATTTTTACAATATTTGGATGGATATTAAAGCGTCTATCACGGGCAACGATGTTCACGCCATTATCAACTCATGTGCGTATGGTGAAACCGTTGCGCTTGATGCATACAATGAAAAATTAAGGAACAACGTAAAAGAACTTTCATTTGACCAACAAACCATTTTGTACTGCCAATACGACTTGATAAAAGCCGATTCTGAAAAGATAAAATTGATGCAACAAGTATCCGTGTAGATAGTGATTGGTGATTAAGTGATTGTGTGATTTGGTAGCCCCAGAGAGGCGTGACAAAGCATTGATAATCAATGTTTTACGAAAAATTAAATTAAGAAAACATGAAAAATATAAAAGCAATATTCAGCCTGATTTTAACCATTGGATTAAGCCCATTGTACGCTCAAAATCCACCCACAACGTTTATTGACACGTCAAAAACAACGATTGTTTGCATTGATAAAAGTAGTGCAATGATACCCAATTTGACAGGTTGGAGTGATGCGTCTCGTTTGGTTTTAGAAGACATTACTAAAAAATATGGTAAGCCCGATGGAGTCAACGATGATGAATTGGTTTGGATAAAAAAAGGCATTTGGGATAAAATCTGTATCAGTAAAAAGGAAACACAACACAATTTTCCTTACGAACATACCGACATGTTGCAAACCACGATAAGCTACAAAGTGCCAACGAACAAAATGACCGAGTTAGGCAATTTTGACGGCAGCATCACTATCGACCGCACACAAGGCACCATGAGCGCTCGATGCGACAATGAAGCCCATAATTTTTTAGCCTTAAATTTGGCGCATGACATTGTAACAAACAGCAAAACAGTTGAGCAAGCCCGTGATGCTTTTGGAAAAATTATTCAAGAAAAAATGAATGGAGGTAATCCAATGTATATGCAAAAAATAATGTTCACACTACAAAAAGATACGGGCGATCCCGATAAAAATACCACGGGATTAACCAAAGCCGAGGTGATGAAAGGGGTTAAAAAAATAGGTCAAGAATAGAAAATTTAATAACGAATAGGTCATTTTATTTGAAACACATAGGCACATAGGACACATAGTCTTATGTATAATTGTTTGATTTTCAATTAGTTATAAAAAAACTATGTGTCCTATGTGCCTATGTGTTAAAAAAAATGTCTTATCAACAACATTGAATCAATTGAAAACAAATTCAAACAAATGAGCATAAAAACAACACAACAACACTTTGTATCGAACTCCCAAGAATCCGCCCGCATGTTTCGGGCGGATTGGATGGAGTCTTTATCGAAGGTACATTTTGCAGTGCCTTTGTTCATTTTTATACCCGTTATAACAATATGTTTATGGCAGTCAAGCGGCGGCTTTTTTCATATTGCTACATGGTTTCTCTGCGGCTTATTCTTCTGGACTTTTACCGAATATGTATTGCATCGGTTTTTATTTCATTGGATTCCGCCTGGCAAAATGGGTGAAAGGCTGCATTTTCTTTGGCACGGCGTACACCACGATTTCCCAAATGACAAAATGAGATTGGTTTTGCCACCGAGTGTGAGCATACCACTATCGTTTTTGTTTTACTTGGGTTTTAAAACCGTGATAACAGGCCCCTCAGTATTTCCCTTCTTTTCAGGGTTTATGTTGGGTTATTTATGCTACGATATGATGCACTTTGCCATGCACCATTTGAGGTGGAATCATCCAATATGGCTCAAAATAAAAAATCACCACATACTACATCACTACCACGAACAAGACAAAGGTTTTGGGGTGAGTAGCCCACTATGGGACTATATTTTTAGTACCCGATTTAATAAATTTAAAAACAAAAAGCAATGAAAAAGTTGATTTTAGTAAACATCGCAATCATTTTCGCCGTGGGCTTATTTGCTCAAAACGACACCGTTCCTGTCGTGCAATCAAAATCGCTCGATAGCACGTTTAGGAAAATGCCTAAAGACACTATGTATCAGGGATTAAATATGAATAATCTCAAAAATGATACGCTCTTCGACGGCAAATACAGCAACAAAGCAACCTCGCACGACAATCTTTTGAAGCGAGACACCACACCTTATGACGGTAAAAACAATAAGGTAAAAATGGATACCACGATGCACAAAATGGATAAAATGGGTAAGCACGACATGGATAAAATGGGCAAACATGACATGGACAAAATGGGTAAGCACGACATGAATAAGATGAAACCATTCCGAGGGGTGATGATGAAAGACGGCAAAGTAATGATTGTGAGAAATGGTAAAATGACCATTATTAAAAACTATACTCTTTTGGATAATGGTACAAAGGCCATGAGTGATGGCACAATTGTCACTACCGAAGGCATTAAAACGATGATAAACGAAGGCGAATACATCAATATGGCAGGCAATGTCGTCCCTCTTGAAGAAATACGCATGAAGGACAGACATCAAAAATAGACATTCGTTTTTCATAAAGAACATACAAATGTCACTTGATTTTACAACAGCGGAGGAGGAAAAACAATCTCTTCCGCTTGTTTTTTTATAGAACATAAATACAATGTGTGAATCATGTAAATTATTCAAAAAGTTGTGTAACACTTCACAACTCAAAGAGAATCACCTTTGCATTGTTAATTAAACTTAATCAAAAAAATATTTAACACATAGGCACATAGGACACATAGTATTATGTATAAACTATTAATAATCAACACTTTATATAAAACTATGTGTACTATCCCGATTGCTTCGGGACAAGTTGTGCCTCTATGCGTTTCAAGAAAATAAATAATCTTTTAATTTAAAAACAAACACAATGGATAAGGAAAAATCAATTGATGTGTTAAACACACTCATCGTCATTAATAATGACAGAATTGAAGGTTACCAAACAGCTTCGGAGGAAACAGAAGAAGGCGATTTGAAAGATTTGTTTCATAGTTTGATTCGCACAAGTCAAAAAAACAAAGCTGAACTAATTGTTGAAATGCACAAATTAGGCGGCACACCCGACGAAGGCACGAAAACAACGGGCAAAATTTATAGAGCTTGGATGGATTTGAAAGCCCTCGTGACAGGTAATGAGCGTGTGTCTATCCTCAACTC
>JAYTMW010000092.1:0-12409 GCA_043728105.1 Saprospiraceae bacterium
GGATTGCAATTGACCATAATCGCTTCATAACCCATTTCTTTCACCGCCAAAAGACCATGCACGCAGCAATAATCAAACTCAATGCCTTGTCCAATGCGGTTAGGCCCTGAACCCAAAACGATAATTTTTTTCTTATCCGAAGGAATACTCTCATTTTCACCTTCAAAAGTGGAATAGAAATAAGGTGTTTTCGCTTCAAACTCGGCGGCGCAAGTATCCACCATTTTATAGACCCGACGAATGCCTATTTTTTTGCGATAGCGGGTTACTTCTATCTCTTTTATCCTCAAAACCCAAGCAATTTGAGCATCGGAATAACCATGTTGTTTGAGTTCCAAAAGGAAATCGGCAGGTATGTCTTCGGCGACATTATAACGTTGCAAACGCTCTTCATAAGTGACCAAACGCTTGATTTGACCAATATACCAAGGGTCAATACCTGTAATTTTTTGTACCGTTTTTGACGGAATACCTAAGCGCAAAGCGTCTTTTATACGATAAATGCGGTCATCACTGGCTTTTTCTAAGCGTCTTATAATGTCTTCCGTTCTAATCCATTCTTTTTTATCGGCACCCAAACCTGCCCGTCCGTTCTCTTGCGATTGACATGCTTTTTGCATCGCTTCTAAAAAATTACGACCAATTGCCATAACCTCACCTACGGATTTCATTTGCAAACCCAAAGTATCGTCTGCGTTGGGGAATTTATCAAAATTCCAACGAGGCATTTTCACAATCACGTAGTCCAAAGTGGGTTCAAAATAAGCGGAAGTGGTTTGTGTAATTTGATTTTTCAGCTCATTCAAATGATAACCAATCGCCAATTTAGCCGCAATTTTGGCAATCGGATAACCCGTAGCTTTTGATGCCAATGCGGATGAACGAGACACCCGTGGATTGATTTCAACGGCTATCAATTCTTCATTTTCAGGATTTAAAGCAAATTGTACATTACAACCACCCGCAAAATTACCCATCGCTCGCATCATGCGGATAGCGTCACTGCGCATCTGTTGGTATGCCGTGTCGCTCAACGTCATGGCGGGTGCAACGGTAATCGAGTCGCCCGTGTGTATGCCCATTGGGTCGAGATTTTCGACGGTACATATAATCGTGACGTTATCGTTGGAATCTCTCAACAATTCAAGCTCATATTCCTTCCAACCCAAAACTGCTTTTTCAACCAAAACCTCATGCGTAGGCGAAGCATCCAAACCTCTTTTTAAGGCTTCTCCAAATTCTTCTTCCTTCATCACGAAGCCGCCGCCCGTGCCACCCAACGTAAACGAAGGACGAATAACCAAAGGATAACCAATTTTTTGAGCCGCTTCAAAACCTTCTAAATAGGAATTGGCAATGAAAGACGGAGCCACTTTCATCCCAATCTGAATCATCAATTGCTTGAATTTCTCACGGTCTTCTGCGCCTTCGATGGCAGCAATATCCACCCCAATCATGCGGCAATTGAAGCGTTCCCAAACGCCTTGCTTGTCCGCTTCCATTGCCAAATTCAAGGCTGTTTGACCACCCATTGTAGGCAAAACGGCATCAATTTGATGTTTTTCAAGGATTTGGATGATGCTTTCCACTGTCAACGGCAACAAATAAATATGGTCTGCGGTAACAGGATCCGTCATTATGGTTGCAGGATTGGAATTAATAAGGATGACTTCAATGCCTTCTTCACGGAGAGAACGGGATGCTTGTGTGCCTGAATAATCGAATTCACAGGCTTGTCCTATGATGATAGGCCCACTTCCTATGATGAGGACGGACTTGATAGAGGTATCTTTCGGCATGTTACAATTTGATAATTAATAGGTGATGTTCAAATTGTGTGCAAAGATAGATAAGCCTCGCTTTTTTTTATGGCTTTTTTTAGATTTTTAAAAATTGAATATGTTAGTGATGCGGGTTGTTTTGTTTTTTAAACCAAAGAGTACCAAGTGCCACGCCCTTTTCCGTTTTGCTGAATCTGTTTGTTTTTAACAAGGGTTTCTAGATTTTTACCAATTGTATTACGATTAACACTGGTCAATTTTTCTAATTCACCTATTGTAATTCGCCCCCTTAACCGCAATAATTCGATAATATTTTGAGAGATTTCACTCATTTGTGTCAGCAATATGTGCTCTTTACTGATTTTAATTTCAAGATTATCCTTCTGCCTTTTGAGTGATTTCAAAAAGAAAATAATCCACGGCTGCCAATTTGTTTGTGCCAAATTGAGCGTTCCCTGTGTTTGGCGTAAAGACAAATAATACCCTTGTTTTTCTTGCTCAATGACAGCTTCTAACGAGCTATACGGCACATACCGATAGCCCGTTTTTAGAAGCAAATAGGTGGTCAAAGCTCTTGATAAACGCCCATTTCCGTCTTGAAAAGGATGTATAGCCAAAAATTGAACAATAAAAATGGCAACAATCAAGAGGGGATGTAACCGCCCTTCTGCCAACGCTTGTTGTGTCCAAGTGACCAATTCTGTCATTTTTGCAGGCGTTTCAAAGGGGCTTGTTGTTTCAAAAACAATCCCAATTTGTTGCCCTGTCGCATCAATTGCAACGACATGATTGGGTAGTTTTTTGTATTGCCCTTTATGCCATTGGTCTTTATCGCTGAACTTCAACAATTGGCTATGCAATTGTTGAATAAAATTTTCTGAAAGGGGTATATCTGTAAAATATTGAAAAATTGTTGTCATTAATTCAGCGTAACCCGCAACTTCCTGCTCGTCTCGGGTATTAAATTTCTGAATTTTCAGGTTCAATAACAACTTTTCTACATCTCTGTCCGACATTTTACTGCCTTCTATGCGGGTACTTGATGCAATGCTCTCAATTGTTGCTACCTTTTGTAATTGCAACAAAATATCGGGTGCTAAATTGCCCAATGCTCGCCATGCTCCCTTAAATTCATCAATTTCGGCGATAAGCAAAAGTATCTCTGGCGTGATATTTAAAGACTCTACTGATTTCATTATGTATATTTTTACGTGTAATTACGTATAAACAATATTCATTTTAAATAATTACGCATAATTACGTATAAAAATCATATTCGCCAAATAATTACGTATAATTACGTGTAAAACTATTTTTTTTCAATAAATTACGTACAAATACGTATAAAATGCAAAATTCCCAAAATTAAGGTATTAAATACTGAGGGGGGTACAACACGCCCAACTAACCCGATAAAATTTGATAAGCCGCCGCCTTCCCACGCCCAATTTTTTCAATCAATTTTTCACTTTCAAGAATCGCTAAACCTCGATTGATAGTACGGTTTCAATTATGAGAAAATTATTATTTCCTAATTTTTAATTTTTAATTGTTCCTAAATGCACCCAAATACTGAGGGGGTGTTATTTTTGTGCTTTACAAATACAAATAGCGTTTACAGTATTTGATAAAAATAATAATTTTATGTATAACTTATTGGAAATCAATTTGTTATAAATTAATTCTTCATTTTAAATTTAATACAATATGCAATACGATGTAACCATCATAGGCTCTGGGCCTGGCGGATATGTAGCGGCGATAAGGGCGGCTCAATTGGGTTTGAAAACGGCTATCATTGAAAAATACAGCACGCTTGGCGGCACTTGTTTGAATGTCGGGTGTATTCCCTCGAAGGCTCTTTTGGACTCTTCGGAGCATTATCACAATGCCGTTCACAAGTTCACAACGCACGGTATTGACGTGAAGGACGTGAAAGTGAACATGCCTCAAATGGTGAAACGGAAACAAGAAGTCGTGGACGTGACGTGCAAAGGCGTTGAGTTTTTGATGAAAAAAAATAAAATTGATGTCTATACGGGCTTAGGTTCTTTCGTGACAAGTAACAAGATTTTGGTGACAAAATCAGACGGCACAACGCAGGAAATTGAGACCGCAAAAACCATCATCGCCACGGGTTCAAAACCGATTGTACCTGCCAATTTTAATTACGATAAAAAACGGATAATCACTTCCACCGAGGCTTTGAAGATTACCGAAGTGCCCAAAACCATGGTCGTGATTGGTGGTGGTGTTATTGGTTTGGAGTTGGGTTCTGTTTATGCTCGCTTGGGTACGGAAGTATCCGTTATTGAATTTGCGGATAGAATCATCCCTGGCATGGACGGCGATTGTTCAAAGGAATTAATGCGTGCTTTGAAGGATATTGGTATCAAATTTTACTTAAAACACGGTGTTACGGCGGTTACGCCTTCAAAAAACAGCGTAAAAGTGGCATATCAAAAAAGAGACTCGGAAGAGAAATTTGAGATAGAAGCCGATTATTGCTTAATAGCTATGGGTCGCCGTCCATATACTGAGGGGTTAGGTTTAGAAAACATTGGCATTGAAAAAGATGAAAAAGGACGCATCAAAGTAGATGCCCATTTGCAGACAAATGTTGCGGGTATCTATGCTATCGGAGACGTAATTCAAGGTGCAATGCTCGCCCACAAGGCCGAAGAAGAAGGTGTTTTCGTAGCCGAAAGCATCGCAGGGCAAAAGCCGCATATCAACTATTTGCTGATACCAGGCGTTGTTTACACGTGGCCAGAAGCGGCAGGTGTAGGCTACACCGAAGAGCAATTGAAAGAAATGGGTACACCTTATAAAGTAGGAAAATTCCCATTCAAAGCCCTCGGACGTGCCAGAGCGAGCATGGATACTGAGGGGATGGTCAAAGTGTTAGCCGACCAAACCACCGACGAGATTTTGGGTGTTCACATGGTAGGCCCACGCACGGCGGATATGATTGCCGAAGCGGTTGCGCTCATGGAGTTCCGTGCCTCCGCCGAGGATGCCGCCCGCATGAGTCACGCCCACCCGACATACACGGAAGCCTTCAAAGAAGCGGCTTTGGCAGCTACGGCGAATCGGGCTTTGCATATCTAAATCAGAATGAATTGAATTTTTGTTAGAATTGATAGAATTAAAAAAAAAGGGTTCAGCGTTAATACGTTGAACCTTTTTTTTAATGTTTGAATCAATCAACTATATTTTTGGATGTGTTATTTTATGTGTTTTACGTATAGTATAGAGAGATGTGATAGTTACAGGTTTTACCTCGACATTTATTTTGTTGGTCTTGTACGGGCGATTCTAAATAAATTCATTTTTTAAAGCTAAGCACCCCCTCAGTATTTTTGGCTTTTACTGTTTAAAATATTGTATTTTAACTACTTATGTACATCAAAAACATCAAATATGTTGGGTGTCGTTTTGGGAAAGCTCACAAGCCTTTACGTAGTGTGAGCTGGCATGTTGTATTATTTTTAAAATGTCCTTCATTTTTACAATTTTCCTCCTTCAAGCCAATTTGACCAATGCGTGTTATTTGTTTCACTCGTGTTATATAAACTTTTGTCTCCTGTAAAAATTACATCCGCTAATTGTTGAAATGTCTCAGTTTCGCTTGGTTTTTCGTCTGAAACTAAATCAGGATGATGCCAATTTGCAAGTGTCATAAGAACTGGTAAATCAGAAGGGATTTTTGTTGAAATTTCTTTTTTTGTAAGCCAAAATAGATTTGAATATTCTGGAATAAGTCCTCTCATAAACTCCCAAGGCGTAATTTTGTCATCAAATTCAAGTTCTATATTTTTCGATTTATAATGTTCTCTTTCATGTATTATTGGAATTTCAATATCTCTAACTTTAATTGATTTGGCTTTTGAATTCAAATAAGGACAAGGGTCATCATCTTCAAATATAAATGTTTCTGCATCATTGTCATTAGCAAAAAAATGAAAATTATCGTCAAATCCAATTAAACAATTTCCAATAATATATGTAACTGTTGTTATACCATCAACCCCAAAATCATGATTATTATAAGCCAATACTTCTAAAAGTATTGCCCATCTTTTGGTATCTCTAAAAATGGTTAATTTTTGATCTCCATGATAATAGTAGCCATTGTCAAGCATTGGAAATTCATAACTTTCAGCACCACTATCTAATTGCATTAATATATCCTCTCTATCAATCATTTTGTTAGGCTTTAATATTTTAATTAATTTTTACTCATTGCTTTGTTTCTGAATCCACTTTTTCTGGATAGTCGAAATCATAACTTATTTTCACCTACAACAAATTTATATAGATTGTTCTTAAAAAAAAGCACCCCCTCAGTATTTCCTCAATTTCTGTTGATATTCCTTCAAATATACCCAAAAGAAAGCCCCCTCAGTAAATGAAGGGGCTTTTATAAAAACCAACAATTTTTTTCTGAAAACGCTGAAAATTAATAAACCTTATACTTCTTGTCCTTCTTACGGTCGTCGGAACGGCGGTCATCGGGGCGGCTGTTGTAGCTTGGTTTATCTTTTTTCCATTCTTTCACTTCACCACCTTCGGCTCTGCGGTCAGATGCGTTATCCACACGAATGCTGCGGTTGTTGACAGACATGCGGCGCAAACCTGTTTTGATGGTCTCTACAACATCAGCCGTTACGTCAAAATGCGTGTAGGCTTTTTTGATGTCCATTTGACCAATTGCATTGACGGGGATATTGAGTTTTTGCGTCAGCAATTGCATCAAATCACGCTTGTAAATGCCGTCCATTTCGCCGATGTTGACAAACAAACGTTGCATTCCGTTGCGGCTTGGGCTGAAACTACTGCCACCTGTTGAAGACGCACCAAACTTAGGACGGGTTGACATATTCAAATCAGGCGCACCTTTGTAGTAAGCCAAAAAACGATTAAATTCAACACTTGCGAAGCGAATTATCAACTCTTCTTTTGTCAAATCCTTTAATTCCTCGTAGATAGCGGGCAAAAACGGCGCAATATCGTCTTGTTGCACTTCTTGGTCGTGGATGTTTTTCACGATGTGCATCAATTGCTTTTCACACACTTCTTCACCATTCGGAATGGTCAACTTTTTGAAAGTTGCTTTCGTCATACGCTCAATTTGTGGAATGCGATCCAAAAACTTTGTCGTCGTAATCGTGATAGAAATACCTTTTTTACCTGCACGACCTGTACGACCACTGCGGTGCGTATAAACCTCAATATCATCAGGCAAACCAAAATTGATGACGTGCGAAATATCACTCACGTCAATACCACGAGCCGCCACATCCGTAGCTATCAAAAGCTGCAAAGTGCCTTCACGGAAGCGACTCATCACACGGTCACGATCGCTTTGCGAAAGGTCGCCGTGGAGTGCATCGGAGTTGTAACCGTCACGGGTCATTTGCTCGGCGATTTCCTTCGTGTCGTTTTTAGTGCGACAGAAAATCAAACCGTAAATGCCTGGGTTAGAGTCAACGATACGCTTCAAAGTGGCATAACGATCATCTGGACGACACACATAGTAAACGTGTTCGATGTTTTCGTTAGACTGATTGCGCTTGCCACTGGTGATTTCCAATGGGTCAGTCATGTAATTTTTTGCAATGGAACGAACTTCGTTCGACATTGTGGCCGAGAACAACCATGTTGATTGCTTGTTGGTACACGATTCCAAGATTACATCCAAAGCATCTTTGAAACCCATGTTCAACATTTCATCCGCCTCATCCAAAACAAGACGTTTCATGGCATCTAAGCGGACTGCCCCACGATCCAAAAGGTCAATCAAACGACCTGGCGTGGCAACAATAATTTGAGTACCTGCCCTCAACTGACGCATCTGCGTGTCTATGCTCGCACCACCATAAACGGGTGTCACCTTATATTGATGAGCATATTTGGAAAAATTAGCAATATCATTCGCTACTTGAATACATAACTCACGTGTGGGACACAAAACCAATCCTTGAACGCCACGAACTGCGGGGTCAATCAATTGTAATAAAGGCAAGCCGAAAGCTGCCGTTTTGCCTGTGCCTGTTTGAGCTAATGCCACAATATCTCCTGTGGAGGTAAGCGCGGTGGGAATAACTAATTCTTGGACGGGTGTTGGCTTCTCAAAGCCTAATTCTGCGATGCCTTTTAAAAGGTCATCATTTAAACCTAATTCTTTAAATAAATTCATGGCACAAAGTTAGGCTTTTTTTTCGACCCCCTCAGTATTTTAATCCAAATTTTTATGAATTTAGAATAAAATTATATTTCTAATGCGTTGAAAATCAGCTTTTTAGGTCATAAAAAGAAGATTTTTTTGATGTATATTTTTTTTGAAATTGTGCCAAATATTGTTTGGTAGGCTATTTTTTTAAATTCTTGGTTTCATTCAATAACTTATCTTATTTTTACAAATCATTATTTCTAACCAAATTATAAATTTAAGATGCCTATTTATCACCGTCTTGGAAAAATTCCGCCTAAGCGACACACCCAATTTGAGAAGCCTACGGGTGGTTTATATTACGAGCAATTGTTCGGCACAATTGGCTTCGATGGCATGTCGTCGCTGTCCTATCACATCCATCGCCCGACCATGATTAAGGAGATTTTGTCGTCGGTGGATGTTGCGCCTAAAATTGTGGTGGAGAAAAATATCACGGCTCGGCTTTTACAAGGGTTTAATATTGAAGCCAAAGATGACTATCTCGAAAGCCGTGTGCCGCTCTTGGTCAATGGCGATATTCACATCGGTTTGGCTGCGCCCAAACAGTCCTTGCGAAGCTATTTCTACAAAAATGTGGATGCCGATGAAATGCTTTTCGTGCATCAAGGTTCAGGCACTTTGCGGACAATGTACGGCAATATTGCTTTTGAATATGGCGATTATTTGATTATTCCACGTGGCACAATTTACCAAATTGATTTTGATACAACCGAAAATCGCTTGCTTTATGCCGAGTCTTTTCATCCCATATATACGCCCAAGCGATACCGCAATTGGTTCGGGCAACTTTTAGAACATTCGCCTTATTGTGAACGGGATTATAAATTGCCTTTTGAGCTTGAAACACACGATGAAAAAGGTTCTTTTTTAATGAAAATAAAAAAACAAGGGCAGTTGCACCACGTCGAATATGTCACGCATCCTTTTGATGTGGTAGGCTACGATGGCTATAATTTTCCGTACGGTTTTTCGATTCATAATTTTGAACCGATAACGGGACGAGTGCATCAGCCGCCACCTGTTCATCAAACTTTTGAAACAAAAGCCTTTGTCATTTGCTCTTTTTGCCCTCGTTTATATGACTATCATCCCAAGGCAATTCCTGCGCCTTACAACCACTCAAACATTGATTCGGATGAAATGATTTACTACGTGGATGGTGATTTTATGAGCCGCAATAATATTGAAAAAGGGCATATCACGCTCCACCCAAGCGGCATCCCACATGGGCCTGCGCCGGGTGCTTATGAGCGTAGCATTGGCAAAACGTACACCGAAGAATTGGCTGTAATGATTGACACATTCAGACCCCTCAGTATTACAGAGCAAGCCATGAAAATTGACGATGGAAAATATTATAAATCGTGGTTAGAAGGGTAAATTGATGTGCGATGTTGTATGTAAGATGTACGAAAGCCGTACTATTTTCGTTATGGTTACATAAAAAAATAATTTTTAGACTAAGAATTAAACGATTTGACAAAAAGTCCGTCAAAATTTCAAATTCATGCCGTATCTTTGTTTATCAGAAATTAAAAAGATTTTTTCATCATTATAAATCAGAAAAATATGGACTCAATGTTCTTAATATTCGGTCTTGGCGGTCAAGAGATGTTCTTCGTTCTCATCATCGTTTTGTTGTTATTCGGTGGTAATAAAATCCCTGAATTGATGCGTGGCTTAGGTCGTGGTGTCAAAGAATTTAACAACGCAAAAGCCAATGTGGAAGACGAAATTCGCAAAGGCATGAACGATATTGATGCTAAAAAAGCGGAGTAATTTCTATTTTTATTTCAATAAAATTTTCGTAATCAATTGATAATCAATTTTTTATGTATTAATTTTATAATGAAAATAAAAAACAACAAGTGGCAATAAAGCAATAGGCTTTATTGTCACTTTTTTTTGTAATGCCTTATGTAACTACTTAGTCAAGCATGCGTTTAGGACGACATTGTTCGCTTTGCTCACTCGTCGTAAAGGGGACTTTTCGGACGTTCATAATTTTTTGCGCTATAGCGCAAAAAATTATGAACGTCCATTAAAGTCCTTATGGCGACGAGTGAGCAAAGCGAACAATGTCGTCCTAAACGCATGCTTGACTAAGTGTTTACTTCCTCATTTAAATTTTCTCATTTTTTGCTCAAATACTGAGGGGTCATCAAAAAGCCTACCTTTTAAATACTTTTCTAAAAAAACGCTTTAACTTGCAGCAAAATTTTATTTTGTTTGTTATATAAGTAGTCTTAACTACCGTATAAAAACGAGACCCGCTTTTATGAAATTAGACGATATTAAAAAGCCCATTGATGCCGAGTTGGAAGAGTTTGAAAAACACTTTCGCAACTCCATGAAAAGCAAAGTGGCTTTGTTGGATAAAATCATGTACTATATTGTGCAACGAAAAGGCAAACAGGTGCGTCCTATGTTCGTCTTTTTTGCCGCACGGCTTTGCGGCGAAACCAACTACAAAACCCACGTGGCGGCTTCGTTGGTTGAACTTTTGCACACTGCCTCGCTCGTGCATGACGATGTGGTGGATGATAGTTACGAAAGGCGTGGTTTTTTTAGTGTCAATGCGCTTTGGAAAAATAAAATTGCGGTGCTCGTTGGTGACTATTTGCTTACACAAGGGCTTCAATTGGCTCTCAAAAACAACGCTGTTCGGATTTTAGAAATAGTGTCAAATGCCTTCAAAGAAATCAGTGAAGGCGAACTTTTACAGATAGAAAAAGCCCGCCGTCTTGACATAAAAGAAGATATTTACTACGAAATTATCCGACAAAAAACCGCTTCGCTCATCGCTGCCGCTTGTGCCGTGGGAGCGTGTTCGACGACAGATGATGAAGAAAGCATCGAAAAAATGCGCCTTTTTGGTGAAAAAATTGGTATCGCCTTCCAAATAAAAGATGATCTTTTTGATTTCGGAACTGACGATGTAGGCAAGCCTTTGGGCATTGACATCAAAGAGAAAAAAATGACTTTACCTTTGATTTATGCCTTAAATGAAGCCTCAAAAGAAGACCGAAGCCGCATTATCAACAACATAAAACGACACAACGAAGTACCTGAAAAAGTAGCCGAAGTCATTGATTTTGTCAGAGAAAGTGGTGGTTTGGAATACGCTGAAAAGGCGATGCTCAATTATCGTCAACAAGCCTTCGAAATACTGAGGGGGTTCCCACATTCCGAAATCAGAGACTCATTGGAGCAATTGGTTTATTTTGTGACGGAAAGGAAGAAGTGATTGATTATTGGGTTATTGATTATTAGGTTATTCACCTCAATAATCAATAACTCAATAACCAAATAATCTAAAACTCATAACGATATTTCACCTCCGTCAGAAACAAACCCGTTGGTGGCACACTATAACTTTTTATCAAAGGCGACTGTTCATCCATAGCCTTTTTCAAATCATCCAAACTCATTTGCCCTAAGCCCACATTCACACACGCACCCACAATGAGGCGCACCATACCTCTCAAAAAACGATTGGCTGAAATGTAAAAAACAGCTTGATCCCCTTCAAAAACCCACTCCGCACGACTCAGTTGACACTTCATGGTTTTAGCATCAGAGTTCGTTTTACAAAAAGGAGTGAAGTCTTCGTACCCCCTCAGTATTTCCGCCGCTTTTTGCATCGCATGCGTGTCTAAGCTCGTGGGGAGTGAAAAAAACCATGCTGTTTCGGTTGTAAATGGATTTTTGACAAAAGAAATATGATATTCGTAGCTTCGAGAGTAGGCATCAAAACGGACGTGGGCTTGGTCAGGAACGACACTCAATTTCATTAAAGCAATGTCTTGCCCAACCATTTTATTGGCTCGTTGTAAAAAAGATTTTGGAAAATCGCCCTCAAAATCAAAATGCGCTACATAATAACGTGCATGAACACCCGTGTCGGTGCGCCCGCAACCCATCAACTCAATCGGTTGACGCAATATCAACGTAAAAGCATCCTCAATGCGCTCTTGCACCGAGGGGGCGTTGGGCTGACGTTGCCAACCACAAAGCCGAGTTCCGTTATATGCCAATTCGAGAAAATAACGCATTTTTATTGTAGCGGCTGATCTGCCTTTGTCGGCAGACAGGTTTATCTGCCGATGAGCAAAACTAACCATTGACACCATTTGGATGTATTAATTTCAAAGGGTTTTATCTTTTTTCTAAAAAAAAATAAAAAATGCCTTAGAAAACCGTTTAGCTCAAAGGCTTAAACTAATTTTGTCCATAAATTTTTTGAAAAATTGAACAAGCTCTATCCAAAAATTACCCGTTTTGAGTTCGCCATCTTTTGGTGTTTCGTTTTGATTCAAACCCTTGTTTGGTCAAGATTTCTATTATCTGTTAGTCTTTGGGCATTGATTATTTTAGCTTTGTTTGAGAT
>JAYTMW010000093.1:0-7561 GCA_043728105.1 Saprospiraceae bacterium
CACAAAGGTTCTGTTCTTCTTATCGATGAACCCGATGCACATCTTGAAATTTTGCGTCAACGCCAAGTTTTCAGTTTACTCAAGGAGGTATCATTACAAACAGGTAGTCAAATCATTATTGCAACCCACTCTGAGGTCATCATTGATGAAGCGGTTGACGTTAATCTTAATTTGATTTTAAATGGAAAAAGCATTGATTTAGTCAATAAAACTCAAATAAAAGCAACGCTAAAAACGTATGGAATCGAACATTATTACAAAGCTGAAACAACCAAGAGAGTAATTTATGTTGAAGGAAGTACAGATTTATCAATGCTCAAATCTTTCGCAGAGAAATTAGCACATCCCTCATTACCAATTTTTGTAGATAAACTTTATTATTATTACATAGCCGACAACCTTCCAGAATCGGGTTTTGATAAAGAGTTAGAGAGACAAACAGGCTCTTATCAACTACCACGAAATCATTTTTATGCAGTAAAATCTTGTGTTGAGGAATTTAAGGGTTTAGGTATTTTTGATGGTGATAACAAAAATCACTCAGACGATATAAAAGACGAATTAGCTATTGTTTATTGGAAAAAATATGAATTGGAAAATTATTTTGCTTATCCTTCTGTTTTACTTCGTTTTTTCAGACAGCATTATACAAAAATACATGAGAAGTTAGGGGTATTATTTTATCCATTGATTGAACATGATTTAGACATTGTCAAAAATTTGATTGATTTAGAAATTTTAGAATTTATTTTTGATAAAGATAAACCTGCATTTGATGAATATTCAATACAACCAGAAGCGTTAAAAACCAGAACTTTTAAAACATTATCTTCTAACAAAAAAATGAGCCAATTCTTAGAAAATGTTTTTTATCGTGTTAAAACGACAAAAAACGAAGCCTTGATTTTAACAAAAGGTAATTTCTACGAACTCATTAGCTTCATTGAGGTCAATGAAATAGAACCTGAAATTGTGGATAAACTTAATTTAGTTCAGCAATTTTTAAAAGTTTGATTTTACAGTTGAAAAATAGTGATGGTTAATAAGACAAATTTTTGGAAGCCTTCGACTCAAATCAAAGGCTTCCACTTTTTATAACTAAATTTTCATTCTTTATTTAGAATCCCTAAAAATTAAAACATTCCCCCCTCCTATTTTGTCTATTATTCAAATCTAATATTGTAATTTTGCATCGAAAGCAACAATCACAAACCAATAATAAATTTACTCATTCATAACATATTGATTTTCAAGAGGTTAAATATGAATCAACTACAATCGCATGATGCCTTTCAGGCACGTCACATCGGCCCTAATGAGGCTGAATTAAATGATATGCTTAACGTTATCGGTGTTGAATCACTCGATAAACTGATTGAGGAAACGGTTCCGCAAAAAATTCGGAAACAAGATGCCTTCAAAACTTTGCCTTCGCCACTCACCGAGTTTGAATATTTGAGAGAATTGAAGAAAACGGCGGCGATGAATAAAATATATCGCAGCTATATCGGCATGGGTTATTATGGAACGATTACCCCCTCAGTAATTTTAAGAAATGTGTTCCAAAACCCGGGTTGGTACACTCAATATACGCCCTATCAAGCCGAGATTGCGCAAGGTCGTTTGGAAGCCATTTTGAATTTCCAAACCATGGTGTGTGATTTGACGGGTATGCCCATTGCCAACGGTTCGCTTTTAGACGAAGGCACCGCAGCTGCCGAAGCGATGAGTATGTTTTATCACGAAAAAAACAAAAAGACTAAAAATGCAGCCGATGCAGCCAATGTTTTGTTGGTTGATAACAATGTTTTGCCCGCTACAATTGATCTTTTAATTACTCGTGCTACGCCACTTAATATTGAGGTAAAAGTGGGTGATTGGAAATCATTTGATTTATCAGAAAAAGCATTTGGTGTGGTGCTTCAATATCCAAACATACAAGGTGCGGTCGAAGATTATCGTGCTTTCACCTTAAAATGTAATGAAAAAAACATTTTCGTAACCGTTTGTACCGACCTCATGGCTTTGACTTTGCTGACTCCTCCTGGAGAGTGGGGCGCAGATTGTGCCGTCGGTAATTCGCAGCGTTTTGGTGTGCCGATGGGTTATGGTGGGCCTCACGCTGCCTTCTTCGCTACCAAGGATGATTTCAAACGCCAAATCCCTGGACGCATCATAGGTGTGTCCGTGGATGTGCATAACAAGCCCGCTTTGCGTATGGCTTTGCAGACCCGTGAGCAACACATTCGACGTGAAAAAGCGACATCAAATATCTGTACCGCACAAGCTCTTTTGGCAATAATGGCTTCGATGTATGGTGTGTATCATGGGCCAAAAGGCGTGAAAGCGATTGCTCAAAAAATACATTTCACGGCAGTTTCTTTAGAAAAAGCCTTAAATGATTTGGGTTTTAAAAACAATAGTAAAAACTACTTCGATACCCTCACGATTGAGATAAAAGATGAAAAAATACTGAGGGGCCTCCAAAAAGCGGCTGAGAAACGACAAATTAATTTTAACTATCTCATTGACAATCAAGTGGTTATAGCTTTAGACGAAACGGTTTCGGAAGCGGACTTGAAAGACATAGTTGCGGTGTTTGAAGAAGTGTCGAACAAAAAAACAACGCTGCAAACATCGGGTTTGACAAATCAAATACCCGCTTCGTTGCAACGCACGACTGATTATTTGACCCACCCTATTTTCAATAAAAATCATACGGAATCGCAGATGATGCGCTACATCAAACGCCTTGAAAACAAGGATTTGTCGTTGACGCATTCCATGATTTCGCTCGGCAGTTGCACCATGAAATTGAATGCCGCTACGGAGTTGATTCCCGTCAGTTGGGAAGGTTTTGCGAACATCCACCCGCTCGCGCCTTTGAGCCAAACGAAAGGTTATTTCAAAATTTTCAAGGAATTAGAAATGTGGCTGTCGGAAGTGACAGGTTTTGACGCATGTTCTTTGCAACCAAACTCTGGTGCGCAAGGCGAATACGCAGGTCTTTTGACCATCCGAGCTTACCACGAATCCCGTGGTGATTACCACCGCAACATTGCTTTGATTCCATCTTCGGCGCACGGCACAAATCCTGCTTCGGCCGTGATGGCGGGCATGGAAGTAGTCGTGACGGGTTGCGACGAACAAGGCAATATTGATTTTGCGGAGTTGAAAGAAAAAGCAGAATTATACAAAGATAGATTGGCTTGCTTGATGGTCACTTATCCTTCGACGCACGGTGTTTTTGAAACGCAGATTAAAGAAATTTGCGATTTGATTCACCAACACGGCGGCAAGGTTTACATGGACGGAGCAAACATGAACGCACAAGTGGGTCTCACGAGCCCTGGATTAATTGGTGCCGATGTGTGCCATTTGAATTTGCACAAAACCTTCGCCATTCCACACGGCGGCGGCGGGCCAGGCATGGGGCCAATCTGCGTTAACAAATCACTTGCACCTTTTTTGCCGGGACACGTTCACGTGAAAATGGGCGGCAAAAAAGCGACCCATGCGGTCTCGAGTGCGCCTTACGGTTCAGCGAGCATATTGTTGATTAGCTACGGATATATCAAAATGTTAGGTGGTTCGGGTGTCACAGATGCGACGAAATATGCCATCTTGAACGCCAACTACATGAAGATTCGCTTGGAAAAAGAGTTTCCGATTTTATACTCTGGCGAAAACGGTAGAGCTGCCCACGAAATGATTATTGACCTACGCCCTTTCAAAGCCGTTTGCGGTGCGGAGGACATAGCCAAACGTTTGATGGACTACGGTTTTCACGCCCCTACGTTGAGTTTTCCCGTGGCTGGCACCATCATGATTGAGCCAACGGAATCCGAAAGCATGGACGAACTCGACCGTTTTTGCGATGCTTTGTTAGAAATTAAGAAAGAAATAGATGAAATCGCCCGTGGTGAATATCCTGCCGATAACAACGTGTTGGTGAACGCCCCACACACGGCGGCGGTCATTACTGCTGACGCATATACGTACCCATACACCCGTGAGAAGGCGGCGTATCCGTTGCCTTATTTGCGCCACGGCTACAAGTTTTGGGCAACCGTTGGTCGCATCAATCAAGCGGCAGGTGATAGAAATTTGGTTTGTACCTGTCCACCTTTGGAGAGCTACATGACCGAATCTGTTAATTGAGTTTTTCGTTTTGTTTTATATAAAGCCTCGATAATCTTTGGATTATTGGGGCTTTTTTTTGTGGGAATACTGAGGGGCCTTCGTCCAATAAGGTTGAATCGGACGAAGAAAGGATAGTTTTGTAAAAATGGTGTGAGGTCAGAAATCAAAAGATATTGAAATGAAATTTAAAAACCTTAAATCGTAGAAGCCATATTCAACTTCTACGATTTATAAATTAGAAAAATTATCAATTTAGAATAAATAGTCCTTAATCCAAGAAAATCCAATTTTTGTCGGATAATAGTCCTTTGCGTATGTCTTAAATCGCCCCCAATGCCCCCTTTCTTTAGCTGCCATGAAATTCCTTAGAATCTCAAGTAATTTATTCTTTGTTTTTATATCCTTAAACTCATTTAAACAACTTTGATCTGTTATTTCAATTGATATTACGTATTTTTCGTCAGTTTGAGTATTATCACGTATGCACATTATACCAAATAGGTTTCGAGCAGGTAAAGTACAAAAAAGACAAAAAGAAAGCCGTGATTGAGGATTAATGACCTCGGACACGGCTTGGGCAGGGGAAGGTGGAAATATTGAAACCCCATAGATGAATGTTTGGTTACGGGTTTGGTGGTTGAGCTTGGCTTTGGCTTCGTTCAACACAATCCTGCCGTTGACTACTCGTCAACTGCAGGCTTATTTATTCCCTGCATACCTTTTTTTTTATTTTTTTATTTTTTTGTAGTCGTATAAACAGCATTTTTTTATTTTTTTGCAGTCGTAAATTTATCAACCCCTCAGTATTTTTATCAATTCTGGCTACTTTCTGCCAAATATTGTACGAAATCTATTGTAAATCTGTCTCGGCTCGTTTATTTACCCCCCCTCAGTATTTTTGCCAATTTTGACCACTTTTTGTCAATTATCGCCCGAAATCTCTTTTTAAATCTGTCTCGGCTCGTTTATTTACCCCCTCAGTATTTCTCAGTTTTCGCAACAATTTGGGCTATTTCTCAGTATCAATTTTGAAAAATTTGCAGAAATAATATGCTCCTGTTTTGCTTCCGTCTAATCCTGTTGTCTTCCCTACAAAAAAATATTTCATATCATTAAGCATTTTCGTGTTAGAAGTCTCCGTTTCGTATAATTTACCTCCGATGTTTATGTGAACATTTGTATAAAAGGTACAAGGATAAAACCCTTGTGAATTGAGATAATTGTAAGCATAAAAACTTATCCAATCGCCATTCGCTTTTTTTAATTTTAGTGTACTTTCAAATTTTAGAAGGTCTTTGTCCATTAAATATCCTTTAATCGCAACCGATTTTTTATATTGACTAAGTGCAGTGAAAATTTGGTCTTGTAAATATACAGATAATCCCTTTCCATATCTACTCCAATTTTCGTTATGAGCATCGTAGTCGCTATTATCTGAAAACACTTTGTCATGGTCGTAATTAAATTCAGCAATTACGTTACCTTCTTCTTTTTCGTAGGTTATCTTTATTTTTATTGGTGCAATTTCATGCGTTATTTTCAATTGATTAAAAATATCGATTAATACGTCTTTCTGTGTACTTTCTTTAAATCGAGAAGCATAATCTTCTGAAAGTCCTTGTGTAGTAATTGTAAAATCTGAACTTGTATATTGCCCATGTACAACAAAAGTTGATAAGCATAAAATTAAAATTATAAATGTAGTACGCATTTTTATTGGTAGTATTTTAAGATGATTTATGATATTTTTTTACTTGATGGCAGTCATTCTTCAAGTCTTTTTTTCCAAATTTTAGCGAAGACTTTACCAACTTCTTTAAATTCTTCATATGAAAAAGTGTCTGTCTTACCATTGTTGCACCAATAACAACACAATACAATATTATCTAATTTATCATAGCTTAATTCAGAACTTTTTCTGTCAAATTCAAGTTTTTTACCTCTTGTCCCAATACGTTTTGTAAATATTTTTTTGTTTTCTAATAAAGTCATTATCTCGTCTTCTGAAATTCCACAATAATCACATTTTCTTTCAAGTGCCACATACCAATTATAAAAATCTTCAAATACGGGTGTAAATTTCTTTCTTGTCCAAATGGTTTTAATTGTTGCAATTTTTTCTCTTTCAACTTTTAAGTCTTCATACCATTTTGTAATTGTAGAATTTGGAATACTTAATCTTTCCGAAATTGCTTTATAATTAAGCCCACATATCATATTTAGCCGTAAAAACTCTTGCTGTTGCTCTGTCATAATGTATTGATTTTAAATTAGTTATATTTTTTTTATTTAATTTTATTCCTTTCGTTTAAACGAAGAGCGGCATTTTTTTTTGGTTGCAGGGAACTAAAATATATACGAGGGCCAGTTGCGTATATATCTACTTTCTGAACAAAGTTAAAAATTTCAATTCATAAAAAAAAACTTTCATAATAATTTAATTTTCAAGGGATTACAATTTCGTATTTGATGTATTTACAATATCAACCGCTTTAAAATTCAACCCCTCAGTATTGGAGAATATTTTATTCGCATAAAATGTATTTATATGCAAATACATTTTATGCGAATTTCGATTTGAATAATCTTATACATCTAAATCATCCAACGGACTTCTTGTGCGGGTCAAATCAGACTTCAAAACGTGCAAGTATATTTGGGTGGTTTTAATGGAAGCGTGACCCAAAACCTTTCTGACAAAATCCATATCCGAAGAAGATTTCAAAAGTTCCGTAGCAAAAGTATGTCTAAAACTGTGGGTTGACACCTGTTTATTAATCTGTGCTTTTGCTAAGGCTTCGGCGAATATCTGTTGAACACTCCGCTCGGAATAATGCCCTCCGTCGGGGCTTTCAAAGACCCATACTGAGGGGGTCGGTTGGTGTTGCTCGAAATACTGTTTTAAATAAAAAATAGCCTTTTCAGATAGAATGGTATAACGGTCTTTGTAGTGTTTGCCGTTATCAATAAAGACTGTTTTCTCTTCAAAATCTATATCTTTGAGTCTCAAACGTACCAATTCGCCTACTCGTAGCCCGCTTCCGTACATGAGCATCAAAAGGCATTTATGTTTCAGATTACCCACTTGTTTTAAAAGTCTCACGACTTCATCGGTCGTCAAAGTTTTGGGCAGGTGTTGTTCGTTCTCAGGGCGATAAAGGTTTTCTACTTTTTCATGTTGCCCCAAAAGCCGACCGTAAAAAGCCTTGAATGTGCTGACCAAATGATTTTGGGTACTTTTAGAAATGTTTTCTTCCTTGATGCGCTTCAGAATATAGGCTTTAATTTGAGCATTGGTGATAAGGCTCGGCACTATTTCGGGATGTGCAAAAAGGAATTGAATCAAAATACTGCGATAGCCTTTGCGGGTGTGATAAGCCTTTCGTTCTTCAATCAAAAGTTCCTCCAATTTCGATAC
>JAYTMW010000094.1:0-2369 GCA_043728105.1 Saprospiraceae bacterium
ATTTTGCCAAATGTACGCTATTTAAACTTAATTTGGCAAGTCTTATTTTTCACATTTTGCCAAATTGGTGATATTTTTAGTTTATTTGGCAAAATTTAAAATGTTTAAACTTGCCAAATTAAGTACTTTTATGTTAAATTTGGCAAAATAATAGATTTATACTGAGGGGGTCTAAAAATCACAAACGCTTGATTATCAAAGGGGCAGTCAAGCGTTTTTTTGTTCAAAAAGGATAAAATAAGAAAACCCACACTATTTTCAAAACAAATCTTGGATTTTGTGAAATCTAAATGCGTATAATTATCCCTTTATCCTCAATATCGAGGAGTCTTATAAAATTCACAAACGCTTGATTATCAACGAGATAGTCAAGCGTTTTGGCGTTTAAAAAGGGTGAAATACTGAGGGGGTATGAATTATCCCCAGCCAAAACTATTTAAAAAATCATACTTTTGGCTGTCAATAAATTTTATTACCAGCCAAAAGTTGTAGAAAATACCTACATTTGGCTGTCAATAAATTTTTAAGGATTAAAATCAACAGACAGCCATATGAAAAATCTGATTGGTAGAGAGGCTGAAATTAAAGTTTTACAGGAAGCATTGGCTTCAAACTCGGCAGAATTGGTGGCACTCTACGGGCGCAGAAGGGTCGGCAAAACCCATCTTATCCGAACTGTTTATCAAAAAGAATTGATTTTGGAATTAACGGGTATTAACAATGCGCCTTTCACCGAACAAATTGAAAACTTTAGTCTTACCATTGCCCGCACCTTAAAATTACCCATAAGTCGTATTACGCCTACCAGTTGGTTACAGGCTTTTCACGTGCTGATGGATGTGTTAGAACCCCAATTGGAGGAAGAAAAAAAAGTGCTTTTTTTAGATGAATTGCCGTGGTTTGATACCCATAAAGCGGGTTTTTTATCCGCTTTTGACCATTTTTGGAACACATGGGCATCAAAACAAGATAATTTGGTGGTCGTCATTTGCGGCTCGGCAGCGTCTTGGATGATACAAAATATTGTCCGCAACAAAGGTGGTTTGCACAACCGCATTACCCGCCGTTTGCGCTTGATGCCTTTCAATCTGCACGAAACAGCCCTGTTTTTAGAAAGTCAAAATATTGATTTAAGCCCTTATCAAATTTTACAATTGTATATGGTCATGGGCGGTATTCCCCATTATTTAAAAAATGTGAAACGAGGGGAAAGCATCATACAAGCCATTGACCGTATGTGTTTTACGCATGATGGTTTTTTAAGTGATGAATTTATGGATTTATACACCGCTTTGTTTGGCACATCTGATAAGTATGAACTTATTGTGAAAGCCTTAGCCCATAAACCGAATGGAATGACGCGCAACGAAATTGTCGAAACTTGCCAAATAGCTTCGGGCGGCACGTTGACACTGCTGTTGGAAGAGTTGTTCCAATCGGGTTTTATTTCGGAATACAATCCTTTCAACAAAACAAGCAAAGAAAGTATCTACAAATTGAGCGATGAATTTTCTTTGTTTTATATAAAATTTATGGATAACACCAAGGCTTTTGGACAAGGTACATGGCAAAGTAAAACATCCAGCAACGCTTGGAAAACATGGTGCGGATTGGCTTATGAAAGTATTTGCCTTAAACACATACCACAAATTAAAAAAGCTTTGGGCATATCCGGCGTTTATTCCGAACAATCGGCGTGGCGATACGTGGCGAAAGATGTCACCGAACAAGGCGCACAAATTGATTTATTGATTGATAGACAAGACAATTGTATGAATTTGTGTGAAATAAAATTCTCCTTGACGGAATATGAATTGGATAAAAAAAATGCCGAAAATCTGAATCAAAAAAGACGCACTTTTTTAGCACAATCCAAGACTAAAAAATCGGTTTTTATCACCATGTTGACCACGTTCGGGGTCAAAGAAAACAGTCATTATTTTGCAACAGTTCACAACCAATTGACAATGGACGTTTTGTTTGAGAAACTGTAACATTGCTTGGTTTGTGAAAATACTGAGGGGGTAAAATGGAAATTTAATAACTGAGACTCCCTCCGAATTTCACTATTCATTCTTTTTAAAATAAAACAAAATGAAAATAAAAAACAAAGTCAGCATTACCCGACATATCAAAGACTTCATTCTGATAACTGCAGGCATTTTTTCAGCAGCCTTCGGATTCAAAGGCTTTTTGATGACCAATCATTTTATTGATGGTGGAGCAACGGGTATCTCATTGTTAATTTCAGCTTTGACACCTATACCGTTGTACGTACTTTTGATTGTTATAAATATTCCTTTTATACTATTGGGTTACAAAATTATTGGAAAATTATTTGCCATAAAAACGGCATTAGCCATTTGTGG
>JAYTMW010000095.1:0-8871 GCA_043728105.1 Saprospiraceae bacterium
GTATATTTTTGAATGAATTGGAAAGCCGAATCCAAGCCCCGTAGTTGTGGTGCTACAAAGCAACCAATAACCATAGCAGCAACGATAGCAATTTTGCCCACGTTGACCAATTGCTTTTCACTGGCATCTTTATTAATTACTTTTTTGTAAATATCCAAAGTAAAAATAGTCGCAATCGAGTTTGCCTTACCCGCCAACGAAGCCACGATTGCCGCCGTCAAAGCTGCAAAAGACAAGCCTTTCAAGCCCGTAGGTAAAAGGTCAAGCAAAATTGGATATGATTTATCGGGAATCAAATTACCTTTATCATTAAGCATTTCAGCTTGGAACATACCGTTTTGGTGTAGCACATAAGCCGCAATACCAGGCAATACGACGATAATAGGCATCAATAATTTCAAAAAAGCCGCAAAAAGCAAACCAGAGCGAGCCGTTTTCAAATCCGCACCCAAAGCCCGTTGCGTTATGTATTGGTTACAACCCCAATAATTAAGGTTCGTAATCCACATTGCACCAATCAAAACGGTCAAGCCGGGAAGGTCAGTCCACGCATCTTTGGTGCCACCTTGCCCATTCGGGATTGCCATCTGCCCTTTCTGTAAAATCATGTGAAAATGGTCGGGTGCTTTTTCAAAAAGAAGGCTCAAACCACTCATCATACCAGAACTGCCAAATTTTTGAGCGACCATATCAAGAGCCAAATACGTTGTAGCCAAACCGCCGATAATCAAAACGATGACTTGAATTACGTCCGTGAAGCCAATAACTTTCATGCCGCCGAGCGTGATAAAGACCGCAAAAACGGCCATGCCGATAACGCAAGTCATAAAATCTAAGCCTGAAACTTTGGTTACAGCCAATGCACCTAAGTACAATATCGAAGATAAATTGACGAAAATGTAAAGGAAAAGCCAAAAAATAGCCATAATCAAAGCCACCGAAGGATTATATCGTTGACTTAAAAATTGCGGCATTGTGAAAATGCGATTTTTCAGGTAAATAGGTAAAAAGAAAACAGCAACCACTAAAAGCGTTGCTGCCGCCATCCATTCGTAGGTTGAAATCGCTAAACCCATAGCGAAACCATTGCCTGACATACCGATAAATTGCTCGGCAGAAATATTTGAAGCAATTAATGATGCGCCAATAGCCCACCACGTTAAAGAGCCTTCTGCCAAAAAATAGTCGGCAGAGCTTGTTTCTTTTTGTTTTTTCTGTTGATATATCCAATAGCCGTAGCCTGATACAACAATGAAATAGACGAAAAATACGATGTAATCGAGGGACTGAAGACCTGTTTGCATACCTAATTGGTTGTTTTGTTAAGCAATTTTTTTTTAATACAAGAATAAAATTTAGAACCGTAGCGACGAAAATAGACTAAAAATTGTTGTATTCATCATTTACAGCAATAATTTTTATTTCTCGAATCATATAGGTTTTCTACATCCTATGTCTAAATGTCAATATTATGACAATTGAAAACAAAAATTTGACTTTTCTATGAATATTATTTAGTTTTTTAAACCTAACTTTACACCATATTAATCAACAAAAAACGCCTATTTATCAAGATGATTTGATAATTTGGGCAAAAACATACTATTTTTACGTTACAGAAGTTAAAACCTCTAAAATCATATCTAATAAAAATATTTGTCTTATTCAATTCAATTATTTATTTTTGTTAAGAAATTTAGAAGTGTTAATGCGTGTTACTTTTTTTTCTTAGTCCGTCAAAATATCAAACTTGTTAAAACGGCTAATTTTATAAGAGACTTTATTCCTCCCAATTCAGTTTGGGAATATATATGTAGATTGTTTTCATTTGGTTTTTTGGGGTTATACAGGGTGCTTTTCGCTTGTCGGAATCGCCCTGTTTTTTTTTGCTGCGCAAAAAGGCTAAAATATGATGCCTTTGGCTTCATCAAGCGGCACGCATGACTGAGGGGGTAAACAAAAAGCGATTGAACAGTGCTGTTCAATCGCTTTTTGTTTACCCCCGCAGTAGTTAGTTAATTTAATCGTATTAGGTCGTTTTTTACAGAACTCTTGGAGGGTTGCAAACCCTCCAAGAGTTATATCCAACACGATTAAATTGACTATCTACTCAGTCTTTTTAAGCATTTCTTACACTTCTTCTAAAAGTTGCGCCGCATGATTGCCCGCATTCACTTTATCCACTATTTTCTCTATTTTTCCTTCTGCATCAATCAAAAAAGTAGTGCGGTGAACGCCGTCAAACGTCTTGCCCATAAATTTTTTTGTTCCCCAAACACCGTAATCGTTCAACATTTTCAAATCCGTATCCGCCAAAAGACTGAATGGGAAACTGTGCTTTTTGATAAAATTTTGATGCTTTTTTTCAGAATCGGGACTTACGCCTAAGACTTCGATGCCACTTTTACCCAACTCTGCGTAGTAGTCACGCAAGTTACACGCTTCCGCCGTACATGTAGGCGTGTTATCGGCGGGATAAAAAAACAGGGCTAATCTTTTGCCCTTGTAATCCGACAATTTTACGGTTTCGCCTTTTTCATTCAAGGCTTCAAAATGGGGTGCAACGTCCCCAACTTTTAAATGCTTCATATCTGTCGTTTCTTCGTTTGAGAAAAAAGATTGTAGTGATTTTATAATACCTATATTCATGCTTTTTAGAACACTAAAATTTAAAGTTAGTTTTAAGGGATGTCATTTTTTTCTTAGTATTCTTGAACCAATACTTCTAATGGAATATGAAAAGCAACGTGAATTTTACGAATCATATCTAAGGTCAATTTTCGTTTGCCGTTTAAAATTTCGCTTACTCGACTGTGGTAGCCGATGATTTTCGCAAGGTCTTTATTCTTCAAACCCAAATCTTCCATTCTGATTTTTATCGCTTCAACAGGATTCGGAAGACCAATCGGGAAATGAATTTCTTCGTATTTATCAATCAAATCAGCTAAAATATTAGCTTCTTCCCCTTCGGGAGTGCCTAATGGTGCATCACTGATAGCTTCGAGCCGAGCCACCGCCTTTTTATAATCGGATTGGGTTTTTAAAACGAAATATGTTGCACTATTTTGCATGAGTATTTTTTACTATTTAAACTAAATTAGCGTCTATACGGTCATATTCAGCATGAGTTCCTATGAATCGTATAAAAACGAACTGTTTTTCATATTCTACTTTTACGATAAGCCGATATGTATTGCCTTTAATGCCAAATACGACTCTATTATTTCTTAAAAAACTTAATTTTGAATTTGGATACAACTTTCTAATATCTTCGGGTGATTGCCAATCAGTCGTTTTGGCTACTTGAAACCACGTTTTTAAAGCCTGTTCAGAATCGGTATGTATCTCCCAAAATTCTCGTAAAGTTGAGCGTGTTATAATTCTTATAGTAGCTTTGTTTCACAAAATTATGATAAATTTACCAATTTGGTAAATTTTTTTTCTTGTTTTTTTAATTTTTGAAATGGTTTCGTTTATGCTGTTTTTGGATAGGCCCCTCAGTATTTTTAGCTTTTTATTCCTTAATAAATTGATTTTTAAATATTTACACATTTAAAATAGTAACACTCGTCGGAGACGGCTAACTTAATGGGCATCGCTTTTGAAAAAGCTTGATAGCACGTTTGCTTGACTTTGGAAGACTTACGGCAACTGTACTTAATCAAACCATTTACCACAATGAATCCCTATAAATTATAGAATATGTTGCATCTTTTTCGTAGTATAAAATTTTACAGCTATCACCAATTTTAGGTAAATTCTTTAATTTAAAATTATTGAACGTTTTCATACCTTCATAATTTTGATCATCAACAACATATTTATAATGAATACTCACGGTTTGAGGTGCTAATAATCCATCTGTTATTTTCCTTATGCTTCCTTTAACAACTTTGCCCCCTTTTTCTATTGAATATGCTGGTATTTCATAAATAAAAAAATAATAGAAAATTGAAAGAAAAAAAATCATTGTTACTGCTTTTTGCCAATTCTTCATATTTTAATTAAATTATTGTGACTAATTAGGTGTAGTTTATTTAGCTTTACCGGATTCAGTAGAATAAGTACCCACTCACAAATACACTTCCCAAACCCAAGCAAACGTGCCTACAAGGTTTTCAAAAATCAATATCTATTATGTCAATCGTCTCCATTTTATAAGTTAACACCCCTCAGTCATGCGTGCCGCTTGATGAAGCCAAAGGCATCATATTTTTAGCTTTTTTTGCAAACCAAAAGCATTTTAAATAATTAACATATTGACTATCAATGCTTTATAATATTCTAATTTCCTTCAACCAGCTCATCTTGTCGGCTCTGTTGTTCAAAAAGGTCGGCATAATATCCTTTGTTTTCCAACAGCGATTCGTGCGTGCCTTGCTCCACCATGACACCATTATCCAACACAATTATTTTGTCAAATTTCAACAAACCATAAATACGATGCGTGATAATGATGGACGTTTTATCCGCCAAAGCTGAATTGAGATAGCCCAAAATAGTCTGTTCCGTTGTTGTATCCACGGCGGAAAGGCAGTCGTCTAAGATGATAATATCGGGCTTTTTTATGAGCGCACGAGCAATCGAGATGCGTTGTTTTTGCCCGCCCGAAAGCGTAATGCCTCGCTCGCCAACCACCGTTTCAAAACCTTCTGATAGCGTCATAATGTCGTCGTACACGGCAGCGTGTTTGGCGAAAGATTCTATCTCTGTTTGTGGCGCATCTTTTTTTCCGAAGGTGATATTGTGCGCCACATCGTCTGAAAAAAGAAAAACATCTTGCGGCACGTAGCCAATTTGTTGACGTAACGTATTGATATTCAAGGATTTAACATCGTGACCATCCATTTTTATCACCCCCTCAGTAGTATCGTACATTCTAAGCAAAAGATCGGCTATGGTCGTTTTTCCCGAACCTGTCCTGCCAATAATCGCCAATCTTTCTCCTTGTTTCAGATGAAAACTGATATTTTTTAGAGCCACAATACCCGTATCGGGATACGTAAAACCAACATTTTCAAAAGCAATATCACCGTTCAAATGCGGCACATTGACGGTGTTTTGGCTGTTGTCAATGGCGGGTTTTGTATCTAAAAATTCGTTAATCCGTTTCATCGAAGCCGCCGCTTGTTGGGTCAATGAGGCAATCCAACCGATGGACGTGACGGGCCACGTGAGCATGTTGACATAAATCACAAATTCGGCAATATTGCCTGGCGTAATTTCACCCGAAACGACTTGCAAGCCGCCCACATAAACCGTAATAATCGTACTCGCACCAATACAAAGCAACATGATTGGAAAAAAAGCATTGTCAATTTTCGCTAAATTCAAGGATTTTCGCTTAAAAATCTCACTTTGTTCCGCAAAATGATTCACAATCGGTTCTTCACGCACATAACTTTTCACCACCCGAATACCCGAATAGGCTTCTTGTGCCGCCGAGGTAAGTGTCGCCAATTGCTTCTGAATTTTCGTACTCCGTCTTTGTATTTGGGTACTCACGTAGTAAATGCCAACCACCAAAAGCGGCAAAGGCAGCAAACTATAAAACGTCAAAGTCGGACTCACACTCACCATCGAATAAATCGTGAGGGTGAAAAGCGTGACGAGATTCACACCATATAATATAGTAGGCCCCAAATAGTTCCGCACTTTGTTCACGTCTTCCGTCACACGACTCATCATATCGCCCGTGGAATTGCGTTTATAGAAGGCGAGGTCGAGGGCTTGATAGTGGTCAAATATCATTTTTCTCAAATCATATTCAATCAAACGGCTCATTACTATGATGGTTTGACGCATAAAATACATGAAAACACCCATCAAAATCGCACAAATCAAGACCGTAATGCCAAAAAACAAGAGGCTTTTGCCCAAAATGCCGTACAACACGCTCTGATTCTCGAACCCCTCAGTCATTTTATACAATCCGATATTATCCACCACTAAGTCGAGCGCACGGCGCAACATTTGGGGTTGAAGAATGCGGAAGTAATTGGAAATCGTCACGAATGCCATACCGCCGATAAGATGCCATTTATATTTCCAAAAATAAATATTCAGACTTTGTAATTCTTTCATTCTATGGATTTAAAAAATTTTGCTTGTCGCTATTGTAAACAACAAGGTGAGTTCCATTTGGTTATTTTTTTTAATTAAAAAGCAAATTTCTAAAATTTATGATGAATATCACTTTTTTTGAATAGTTGATTAAAAAAAAGGCGCATACTGAGGGGTATGCGCCTTTTTTTTGAGGAATTATTTTTTGCTAAACGCTGCAAAAAGCCCACCCAACATCTTCAACGCATTCTCCACAACATCGGTATTTTCAATCGGAATATTCAAATAAGTTTTACCCGTTGCTTCATCTTTTTTGACGACTGAATGTACCAATTGTTGCGTCTTTTCGGGGCTGTTCAAGGTCTCCATTAAGCCACTCAAAAAACTCATACCCGTCTGAACCAATGCTTGTGGCGAACCTGCGGCGGGCGAAAGTGAACCATTAGAAAGCCCACTCGAAGGCGCACGCTCACGTGAAGGCGTGGGCGTTGAGACATCATCATCGCCTTCAAAACTTGGTTTTGGAGCAGCCTCTTCGGGTTTATTTTCGTCTGATTTAATACTTTTTTCTGCACCATTAGAATTGATTTCTTCAGATTTAGGCCCCTCAGTATTTTGCGGATTTGAAGGCATTTTATCCTCTTTTCCTACAATTTCTTTTGGTTTTGACGCAATTTCTTCTTGTTTTTGCGGTGTTTCGGTTGGTATTGGCGTATCCACATCGGCAATTTCTTCCGCCATTACCGCTTGCACATCTTCCCTCTCCGTAGCAGCCGATGTTTGTTCGTCTTCTTGTGTAGGTGCGCCCGCAATGGTTTCGATGTTTTCCATAAAACGACGGAATTTACTTTCGGTCATAAAAATGGTATCATCACCTTCTGGGTCTAAAACGCCTCGTGCCATTTCACCTTTAAATTCCAAAATGCCGAGCATCCGATGTTCAATGGTTTCAGTCGCCACCATGTTGATAATGGTGACATTTTCCGTTTGCCCCATGCGATAAATACGACCGACTCGTTGCTCCAAAATAGCGGGATTCCACGGCATATCGAGGTTGACCATGAGCGAGGCATTTTGCAAATTCAGACCCACGCCGCCCGCATCCGTGGAAACAAAAACCCGACAATCGGGGTCGTTTTGGAATCGCTCCAACACGCCCGCACGATTTTTTGAGAGTACATTTCCATTCAAATTTGAAAAACCAATATTGCGGTCGGTCAATTCCTCCGCCACCAAGCGAGTCATGCGCTCCCATTGACTAAAAACGACTACTTTTTGCGTCGGGTCGGTCAATGCTTCTTCTAAAATACACATCAATTCAGTCACTTTCGTATCGTGTCGAGTCTTTTGATCGAGGATAAAAGTGCTGTCGCAAACCATGCGCATTTGGCTCAATGAGAGCATCAAACGTTTTCTATCTTCTTCTCTCAAAAAATGAAAACGCCGCCACTTTGCCACCAATTGAGAAACGGTATTACCCAAATCGTTGTGTAATTCGGTTTGTTCTTTCGTCATCGGAACGAAGAGGGTTTTGTCCATGCGCTTAGGCAATTGCTTCAAAACCTCCTTTTTTACCCGCCGAATCATCGAATCGCTCAACGAAACGGCAATTTCTTTCAAATTTTTGAAGCCCACAACTCGACCTGTTTCGCCGTCCGTAATCTGATAACGTTCTAAAAAACGGTACAACGGCGGGAGTTTAAATTGGTCAATAAACTGAACTACGCTATACAATTCATCCAATTTATTTTCCAAAGGCGTACCCGTCAAAACGAAGCAATAAGGCGTTTGCACTTGTTTGAGTTTTGCGCTGACTTTCGTCCTAAAATTTTTAATCCGTTGTGCTTCATCGAGAATCACTAAATCGGGTTGCATGTGTTCGTTGATAAATTCGGCATCGTTCACGACCATATTGTAGCTCATAATTTGGAACAAAGCATCCGAATTTTCATACTGTTTTCGACGAAAAACAAGGCTGCCTTCCACCACATTTGTCGTGTTATCCGAGAATTTTTCAATCTCCGATTTCCATTGATATTTCAAAGAAGTGGGGCAAATAACCAATATTTTCTTGATGCCCAATTCTCGTTTATAAATCTCCGAAGCGGCGATGGCTTGAATGGTTTTGCCCAAACCCATTTCATCCGCAATTAAGCAACGCCCCGCCCTTGCAGCGAAGTAGGCACCCGTTTTTTGATACGGGAACATCTTGATTTTCAATAAGTTATCAAAATATTTATCGTCGGCGGCAAGAGGCATTTTTTTATTCAAAAGCACTTGTCGCTTATCTGTATCTATTTTTTGCAAAGCAAAATCGAAGGCATCGGGCGTGCATGTGAAGGTGTTATGCACGGCTTTTCCACCCGCAATAATTTGGTCAAATTTCACAAAAGCGGATTCCAACATGACCCCCTCAGTATTGAAGTAGTTTTTGGCCCAAGTTTTGAAAACATCCTCTCTCTCCGTGCCTATACACAAGCGCACGACCCGTCCGTTTAGGTAGTCGAGATAAACGAAAGTTTCCGAAGGGCGGTAGTTGGTTGTCAAAGGCTTTTTAGTGCCACGTCGAGTTTCAATACTCTGCATGGTGGCACTGATATGTTTACACAATCCTAAGCGATTGGTTCTGAAATCTTGACAACTGCAACTGTTGTTGGCGGTAAAAAGCGTGGGTTTTGGTATTTTCCCAAAATCCGTTTTATTGTTTCGGATGTGAACCGTGTAGCTATTTTTGGTTTCGGGATTGTGTACTTCATATTCTGAAAAAACAGCATGTGAGCCAATCTTAGTTATCTCAAAAGGATTTTC